>JAYVCO010000184.1:0-11494 GCA_043749935.1 Planctomycetia bacterium | reverse complement strand
AGCGGCTTCGGCGGCGAATAGATCCTCGCCGGGTGCGAGCGAAATCGGGTGGAAGGCGTGTGGGGACTGCGAAAGAACGCGTAGTTTGTCGCTGAGATTGGCTGCGAAGGACGCCTGCCTGGATGGGGTTGGCTGGTTGCTCAAGCCGGAGGGAGGTGGACCGCCATCCCACCGCACCCCCCGAAAGAGTTGGGGCGCAGAACCGTATTTCTTCGCTTGTGGGTATCGGCCTCCGTGGACGAACTATTCAAAGCCGCAGTAACCGCCTGGCGATCCAGCTGCCTCGACCCAGCCGTCATCCATACCGTCTGTCGTGCCCCCTGCGTGCCATCACGCAGTTAAATCTTGGGATTGGTATAAGGACTTGCGGCGAAACGCCCGGCCACCCTGAACTCTTGGCAAAACCATTACAGGCTGAAGTATCGTGCCAAGCTGAGACGATACAAAGAAAGGTCATATAGTTGACCTATATTAGCAACATAGGTATGATTGACGGCTCTCCATGAATTTCGATCACTCAGGGTGTTGCGGCGGGGTTACAGGCATGGCGGCAACCACGGACGTTTCTTCAGCCTTACCTTTGATTTCGATCGAACCGAAGCGCGCCTACGCGCCGCCGCTTCCCAGCAGCGACTTGTTGGATGAGCTCGCCGAGGACAGCCTGCGGCTGGACAAGTCTGGCCCTCAGGAAATCATTGCCTGGGCGGTCGAAAAATACTTTCCCAAGCTGACGATGGCCACGGCCTTTGGCCCGGAAGGCTGCGTCATTATTCATCTGCTCTCCGAAATCGAGCCGCGGACGCACGTGTTCAATCTCGAAACCGGCTACCAGTTTCCAGAAACGTTGAAACTGCGCGACGAGATTGCTGCCCGTTATGGCATTGAAGTCGAGTTGAAGACGCCAAAGACGACGGTTGCCGAATATGAGGCGATGCACGGCGGGCCGCTGTACAAGACCAACTCCGACCAATGTTGCTTCGACCGCAAGATCACGGTATTGCGCGAGGCGGCGGTCGGTTACTCGGCCTGGATGAGCGGGATTCGCCGCGATCAAAGCGTGGATCGGGCCGGCGCGCCGATTGTCGGTTGGGACAAGAAGTTTGGCCTGGTGAAGATCAGCCCGTTGGCCAATTGGACCAAAGGTGACGTCTGGAAGATGATCACCGACAACAAGATCCCGTACAATCCGCTGCACGATCAGGGCTATACGAGCATCGGTTGCTGGCCGTGCACGCGCGCCGTGATGTTCGGCGAAGACGAACGGGCGGGGCGCTGGAGCGGCACGGCCAAAACCGAGTGCGGACTGCACTCGAAAGACTGATTGCTCGCATGAAAGTATCCGCCAAGACTGAATATGCCTGCTTGGCGATGCTCGAATTGGCCGCGCATTACGGTTCGGGCGAACCAGTGCGCATTCGCACGATCGCCGACGAACACGGCATTCCCTCGCGATTCCTCGTGCAGATTCTGCTGCAACTCAAAGGGGCCGGGTTCGTCTCCAGCACGCGCGGGGCCTCGGGCGGATATCAACTCATCAAGCCGCCGGAGGATATTTCACTCGGCGAAGTGATGACAGTGATCGAAGGCCTCGAGACCGAAGTGACGAGCACCGCCGCCACCAACTCGCCGACAGCTCGTGTGCTGGTCGAAGCTTGGAAGCAAATCGCCCAAGTGCAACATCAGGCGCTGTACGCGATCACGTTTGGCGATCTCGTGCAGCGCATCAAGCGGCGCAGCGACAATATGTTCTATATTTAGTCGCGCGCCGGAGCTACTTCTGGCCGGCCATGGCTTCGGCCAAAATCTTCGATGTGCTCTCGCGCATGATGCGCGGGTCGACCGTTTTGCCTTCGAGCAGCGTCTTGCGAACGTCCTTGCCGGAGATGAATACCGGCTTTTCGTCTTTGTGGCTGTCCATCAGATCCACGCGGCCGGCCGATTCATAGTAGGCGGCGAAGCCGACTTTGACCGGCTGGATTTTCAGATCGCCCTTGAGGTTGCTGAAGATTTCCTGGGCGTCGAAGTCGCCCCAGATGGCGGTGCCATCGGCATACGGTGCATCAGCGTGCTTGCGGCCGATGACGATGTCGGTAAACCCGTAGTTCTGCCGGTAGATGCCGTGCATGACGGCCTCTTTCGGACCGCCGTAGAACATCTTGATGTCCAGGCCGAGCAGGATCACGCGATCGGGAACCGACTCTTTCCGCTTGCCCCACAGCTCGGTATCGCTGTCGCCTTCGCCCAGTGCTCGGGTGTTGATCAGGGCTTCGTAGGTGTGCATCCGCACGTCGGCGTTGACGTCGTCCCCCTTGGTTTCGCCGATCAGGGGATTCAGCGCGGCGCCGGCGTTGTGCCCGGCCTTGAGCAGCACTTCGAGCCCGTAAACCAAGGCGTACTCGTGGGCCCGGTGCAGCGGGTTGCGGGTTTGGAAGGCGACCACGCGATTCCAGCCCTTGCCGGCCAGTAGCTTGCGAACCTCGCGCGGCGAGAGCACGTATTTGCCGAACTTGGGATGTTTTGGCTGGGGCAGCGTACGAATCTTTCCGCCTAGCAGGTGCGTCTTGTCGGCATCCCCCTTGAGCACCATGTCGGCGCCGGGATGATCGGTGCGCTCGGTCAGATAGACGCTCTTGATATAGCGGGGCTTGTCCCACTCGAAGACATCGTTAATTGCCAGCGTGGCCACGATGTTGCCGGCCGAATTCGTCAAGGCGACGATCTGGCCTGGCTTGAGAGTGGCGGCCAGTTGGCTGGTGACGGGCAGCGAAATCGGAATCGTCCAGGCATACAGCTTGCCGTTGTGCTCGATCACCGATTCGTCGAGAACCTGGTTGTAGGTCTTGCGGTCCATCGGACCGGTCAGCGGGCTAAGGGCTCCGTCGCCAAAGCGATAGACGCTCGACAGATCGGCATCGGAAACCGGCACTTTCGCCAGCGTGGCGGCCTTGGCCTTGAAGGCGTCGATCTCGTTAGCATCCACCGTGCAGCAAACGGGTTCGGACAGACCACCATGCGGAGCGATTAAATCGGCCATTGCACAATCCTTCCAGCTTCGAAGCAAAAACTTTACTGAGTGGGAAAGACAATGAGTATAGGAGGAGTTTGGCGAAGCCACAAGCGGAGTTAGAGCGCGATGGCGACGGCTTCGTGCGGCACGCTTGTGGAGCGCGGGGTTGACGAATGCGGCTTGCGGGCTCTGCTGTTCTGAAGCGTAACGACGCCGGGTACAATTCGAGCATGAGCGAAGCGCCCAAACGTCGACGCCGCTGGACTTTCTCCTTGCGAACGATGTTCGTGGCAGTAACGCTGGTTGGTATCGCTTGTGGAATTGGCTGGACGGTTCACCGCGTTCATGATCGCGATCGCCTGCTTGCTTCGCTGCGCGTGCGTGGCGCTCTGGTGGGGAAGGCCGTGTCGGACGTACCCGGCAGGGCAGTGCCGATTCTGTGGTCCATGCTCGGGGCTCGCCCCGTGGGCGTGTTCGTGCTGCCGGAAGATGGATTTACGAATGCCGAAGTGGCTGAAATCGCCGCGCTGTTCCCCGAGGCCGCCATCAAAGAACATACGTGGCGCATGGACCGAGGACCGAGCACGCCAAGTAATCGCCGGTAGCCAGCTGTGCGACACACTTCCGTGAGCAAAGACCCTCAAAACGGAGCGAAATATGATTAAGCCATTTAATCGTCGTCACGTTGGGACGATGATTGGCCTCATCGCTATTCTCTTCGCCGAACTATCGGCCTGGGGCTGGCTCGAACGGAACGAACAACTCAAATCGCGGCAAGACAAACTCGAATTGGCCAAGCACCGGCAGCGAATCGAGGATCTGATCGTTGTGCCCAAGCCGTCACCATTCCGGCTCTTGGCGGGCTGAGTCATGAACACTGCCCCCAAACGTCGCTGGTTCGCGTTCTCGCTGCGGACGATGTTCGTGGTGGTGACGTTGCTCTGTTGGCTGTTTTACCAGCTAGCCTGGATTCAGCAGCGACACTCGTTTGCAAGTAAGCATGCCGCCATCGGATCAGCATCGGGACAGCTCGGGGGACTGGCGAGTGGATACGTACAGAAGCAACGAGTCGCGCCGAGCTTGTTGTGGGTTTTCGGAGAGCCGGCCGCAACGACAATATGCCCACTGATCGTCATTGACCACTTTGACGGAAGCTCGCTGATGGACCACGAAGAAATTCGGCTCGCACGAAGGCTATTTCCGGAGGCCGATGTCTCCCCTATGTATGTTCTGCGCAGCGAGCTGTCCAAATAAGGCATAGAATTGCAGCGCCCGTTAAGTAAGTGCCATTCGCCACAAAAATCCGCTGGTTCGCGTTTTCGTTGCGAACGATGTTCGTACTGGTGACAGTGGCGTGCGTATCGAGCGCTTATTTCATCGATCAATTAAATTGGCGGGGTCAACGGCGGAAGTTTCTTGGCGACCCCAAGATGTGCGTTGTGGCCGAACCTCGGCCGGGCGTGCGTGCGCCTGGAATGCTCTGGATATTTCGTGAGTGCAGTTGGTCGCGAATTAGCCTCGCGACGCACAGCCGGTTGCCTCCCGCCAGGGGTGAAGACGTGGCTATGGCTAAGCGGCTCTTCCCCGAGGCCGTGGTCGGCTCGAAGTTGCACGGCGCTCAGTGCGATGCGGAAATCGAGACAGTGTATGAGTGGCGGGCGATACCGCTTGTGCCGAAACCCTGAGTTCTAAAAACTCGGCGCTCGACCGATTCCGTCGCGTACACTTCCGCGTTGAGTGACGAACCCTGCGCGAGGCTGGCTGGAGTGCGGCCTTGCGGTTTGCCAGGCGTAGAGCCGCGTGAAGCCTATCTCTTGGCGATTTGGCTTTCGACTCGGTCGGGTCGGGCGGGGGCCTTTTTGACTTCGTTCAAGAGCAGCGTCAACGACTGTCCGTTTCCTTTGACGCGAAGCTTGCCGCTGGCGATCGACAGCACTTTCCAGGTCTGGCCAGTCTTCTTGTGCTCGACGATATCGCCCTTCGCAATCTCGTCATTCAATTCTTGAGTTGCTTCGCTGTCGGTCATTGTCGTTGCCCTCTGATTGATTTTGATCGGATCGCGCCGAAAAGCCGCGCGTTCGACGGGTCTTTATTCTACCATGATTAGGCCCCCTGGCCGTAGCCCGCAACAGAGTGGTTTTTCACACTTCATCTGTTTTTGATGGATATTTCGGCCCCAGACACCCCCATCAGTCGTCTTTCAGGCGTACCGACAGCACAACGCTTTCCGATTCGGTGCCGGGCATGGGGTAGCTCGCCAACTTGCGCAGCTCCAATCGCTTGAGCAGCCCGGCGTCGCGGGCCACTCGGCGTTCTTCCAACCAGGCGGGACCCTTGATGACGAGCAAGCGGTCGAAGGCGTCCCAGCGCGGCGCGACCCACAAGAGCAGCTTCGGTAGCGGCGCAACTGCCCGCACGACCAACACATCGAACGCATGCTCCTCGAGAACCTGCTGGATCGGAGCGTGGTAGACCGGCACTTTGAGGCCAATCTCGTCGACGATCGCCTGCACCGCTTTGGCTTTCTTGGCGACCGAATCGCAGAGTGCGACGGCCAGATCGGGCCGAGCAATGGCCAGCACGATGCCCGGCACCCCGCCGCCGGTGCCCACGTCGAGCACACGGTCGCCAGGCTCGAGAAACGGCTCGAGGGCCAAACTGTCGACCACGTCGCGAGTCACGAATTTTTCATAATCGGTGTGTCGCGTCAGGTTGAGCTTTTCGTTCCAGCTCCAAAGCGAGTGGCAATAACGGTCTAAAAGCTCGATTTGGTCGTCGTCGAGTTCGAGGCCCAATTTCGATTTGTGGCGCTCAAGTGCCTGGCGGAGGGTGTCGGTCGGGGAATCATTCAAACTAAAAGTCTCGCAAGAATACTCGATGTTCGCGGGAGCACGAAACGTCTTGGTTTTGGGCCAACCGATTTCAATATCAGCACCGATTCTCGCGAGTCCAGTGGATCTGACAAGGGGCACGAGTTCAGCCGCGAAGGGGCTGAAAGGCGGACAAGCCCACTACACAAACGCGGGCGTCGGGGGGTAGGTGCCGATCTCGACGTGGTGGCCGTCGGGGTCGCGACAAAAGATTTGTGTAATCCCGCGATCCGCGATCACGTTCTTGCGATAGGGCACGCCGTGCTCCTTCAGCAATCGTTCGGCGAGCTCTAAATCGTCGCAGTGCAATGCCAGGTGATCGTACCGGGTTTGAATCTCGCCGGTCGGATCGCCGGCCGCCTCGTTGTAGATCAAATGGATCATGATGCCATAGTTGAATAGCCAGGCGCCGGGAAAGTCGAAGTTCGGTCGAGCCACTTCGCGAAACCCCAACACGTCGCGATAGAAGTCCCGACTTTCGTCGACTCGCTTGGTGATGCGGCCCAGGTGGTTCACGGCTTTGATCGGTAACGGCTGGGACACGGGAGACGCCCTCTGGGTTTTTTCTGGTGATCGATTTTTGGCAGGCAGAGTGCTGGCAGACGGGTGCCATCACTTTCGGGCAATATAGACAGTGGGTGAGCGCGCCCACAAACGGTTTTCCACCAAAGGGGGCAATTTGGCGAGACATTGCACGTCGCCCAGACAGCGGCGAGTCGGCCGATTTTCTCGATTCTAACGATAGTCCGGCCGATACTTCCCCAAGGTGGTCGAGTGGCCAGCACTATTTCGAAAGCCGGTGTTGGCTTGGACCTTGTTCTTCGAGGGGGAAGACGATGTCGCGCGGAAGCTGCTATTTGGGACTGGTTGCGATCCTGTTGGCCAGCGCTTCGGGCTGTTGCTCGGACGGGTTGGCCCCGTGGCCCTGCGGCCGGACGTGGTGTGGGCCCTCTTGCGGCGAAGTGTATTGGAACGAATGGTTCAGCCACCCGCCCGACTGCTGCGATCCTTGTAGCGACGGAGCCTGCTTCCAAGGGCGCAAAACGAAGTACGTGATCGGCTGCCCCCACAACTCGGGCATTCAAGAGAACTATCACGCCTCGATGGATGGCGATTATATGCCGGAAGATGGTTACTCGGAGCCGATGCGACCCACACGGTCGATGGAGCCGACCCCGGCCGAAGAGTTGCCGCCGGCCGAGCCCAGCGCCCGCCGCACCTTCTATAACGAATTTGGGCAACTCGTGTCCTACAACGAATCGGCCCCGCGGCTGCGGCCCGTCGAGTTGCAAGGGAACTTGGAACCTCTTCGCCCGCTGCCGAGCCGCAAGGTGCAACGGCGACGTTAAAGATCGTGGGCCAACGGCCCACAACGAGGGCCAAAGCTAATGGGGCAAACAGAGCGTCTGCTGCTCTGGCAAATCCCCACGCGACTCTCGCTGGCCTGGACGCTAAACTACGTGCTGTCGGCCTGGTGTTCTTTTCGACACCAGCATCGAAACTCCGTAGACGGGGCATTCTTTTTTTCCGCAATGCGAGGTTACCTGCGCTCTCATGGCCATCACTGGAATCCAAGCCTTTCTCACGATGTTGGCCGAGGCCGGGGTCGACACCATCTTCGGCAATCCGGGCACTACCGAGTTGCCGCTCAACGACGCGCTCGTTCACGATTCGCGGTTTCGCTACATCCTGGGCCTACAAGAAGTGCCCGTGATGGCGATGGCGGATGGCTACGCGATGGCCTCGCGCAAGCTGGGCGTAGTCAACCTGCACATCAGTTGCGGGTTGGGCAACGCGATGGGAATGATCTACAACGCGTTCCGCGAAGGGACGCCGCTGCTGGTGACGGCCGGCCAGCAGGACCGGCGATTGAAGTTTCAAGAGCCGATTCTGTGGGGCGACATGGTCTCGGTGGCCCGACCGTGGACGAAATGGGCAGTCGAAGTCGAGCGGATTGAAGACTTGCCGTCGGCCCTGCGGCGCGCGGTGCAGACCGCGCTGGCGCCTCCGACCGGCCCGGTGTTTTTGTCGCTGCCGTTGGACTTGCAAATGGCTGAGGCCGAACTGGATTTGACGCCGGCTAAAACCATTTCGCATCGCGTACGGCCGCCGCTCGATGCTCTGCAAGCCGCCGCCAATTTGCTTTCTCGTGCCCGCAACCCGGTGATCCTGGTCGGCAGCCGGATTACCGAAGCGGATGCGGTCAGCGAACTGGTCGCCGTGGCCGAGAGGTTAGGCGCACCAGTGTTTTCCGAGCCCGGACATGCGCATGGGCGGCTGAGTTTTCCAGCAGATCACCCGCTTTATGCGCAAACGATCGGGCACTGGGCGCCGGAAATCTCCGAGCGGCTCGGGGAATTCGACGTGCTGCTGGTGGCCGGCATGGATCTGCTGCGCGAGTATGTGTATCACGGTCCTCAGCCGGCCATTCCGAGAAATCTGCGACTCGTTCACTTCGACGAGAGCGCGGGGCAAATCGGCAAGAATTTTCCGGTCGAGGTCGGCGTATTGGGCGACTCGAAGGCGGGTCTGGCCGAGCTAGCTGTGCTGTTGGATGCTCGCATGACGCCTGCTGAGAAAGAGCAGGCCCAGCGGCGACGAGAGGCCTGGGCGAAATTGCACCGCGAGGTGCAGACGCGGTTACGCGATCAGATTGCTTCAAGACGCGGCGCGCGGCCGATGCACGGCAGCGTGCTGATGGAAAGCGTTGCCGGCGTGCTGCCCGCAAACGTAGCGGTCGTCGAAGAAGCGGTTACAACCACCAACACCACGTTTCAGCGGTTGGGTGCGCTGAAGAATACGACCGGCTATTTCGCGCATCGGGGCTGGGCCTTGGGCTGGGGCTTGGGCTGCTCGCTGGGCGTCAAGCTGGCCTGGCCCGATCGGCCCGTGCTAGCCGTATTGGGAGAAGGGGCCGCGATGTACGGCATTCAAGGGCTGTGGTCGGCCGCCCATCACAAGTTGAACGTCACTTTCGTGATCGCCAACAATGCGCAATATCAGATCTTGAAAGCGGGTTCCATGAGTTTCGGATTGCCCGCCGCCCAGGCTGGCCAATTCGTCGGCATGGATCTGTCAGGACCCGAAGTGGATATGGTCTCGCTGGCAAAGGCCCTGGGTGTGCCCGCCAGGCGCATCAGCGAACCGGACGAGTTGGCGGCAGCCGTGGATGAGTCGCTAAAAGCCAGCGACGGGCCGCGCCTGTTCGACGTGCCGATCGAGCGATCCCTGGCCGGACCGGGTGGATAAACCTCGCGGAGCTTTTTCATACGATATCGAGGCGGCGCTGATGGGTTGCTACCGATCGGTTATCTGGAGTTCCACAAGGTTTGCGTGCGTGTGCCCGCTCGTATCGCTGCTTTGCGACTACTTTCGAGGCAATTAGAGTTACGCGGCGTGGTCCGCAAAGTCCTGAAGTGAGCGGAATGCGAATGATCACATACGCCCCACCGCGAGTCGGAGGGGTCAATCGGTGGCGCAGCACGCGTATTATTGAGTCCAGGTTGCCAAGTGGGCCGTAACAGAAGTCGAAACAGTGTCTGAAATGTGGGATTTCCTCAGGTTTTGTGGCTGCCCCATGACTTCGCCAGGACTCAAAAGTAGCCGTTCCGTGCTTATTTTCCGGTGATTGTGAATGCGGCCCATTGAAGGGGTGGCGCGACCCCATATTGTTTTTTCAAGCGATTGATGGCCGCCAGCTGCGCGCCTCGCAGGGATTCCGCTTTGGATTTGCCTGCGGCCAAATTGCTGAAGAAGTCGGACATTTCCAGTGTCGATTCGCGGTCCATCACCGGCCACAATGTAGCCACGACAGCCTCGGCGCCGGCTAGTTGAAATGCTTGCCGCACGCCAGCCACGCCTTCACCGACGCGCACTTCGCCCACGCCGGTATCACAGGCGCTTAGCACGACTAGTTCCGTTCCGCGCAGGTCCATGCCCACGATTTCCATTCCGGTTAGAACTCCGTCCTCGGCTTCGGAATGGTCGCGGTGGTTGCAGCCGGCCAGCAGTACTCCGCAATGCAATAGAGGATTATCCGGCGGACGGGTTACCGGCGGCGGCGCGCCACCCGACATGGCGACCCACGTCTCCAGGGCCTTGCGCTCGTCCGGAGACATGGCCAGCGCGGGCTCGAAAAACCCGTGCGTGGCGAACAGTAAGACTCGCGGACTGTGCACCGATTTTACTAAACCTTCGAGCGCATTCTGGCCCGTGAAAACCCCGGGTTTCTTGCCGGAAAATTTAGCGAGATTTGGCATCACCAGTTCCGCTTGTTTATCGAAACCTGGCAGTGGCGTCGCAATCGGATGGGCCGCCGGACGCCGCAGTGCCGCGGGCGTGCCTTGGCCGCCGGAAAGTTTTCCACCCCCCAACACTGCTTGTGTGATCTGTCGCGCAGTGGCCGGATCCAAATCAAAATCTGGACTCGCCACGATCATGGGGCGACCGGGAGCGTGAGAGCTAGGAGGGGCGACCAGCTCGCGGCAGCTTACCAGGTAGCGGATCTGGTACTGCTCGACGGCAAATCGCCCATCGCTTAGCAATAGCGCGTTCCACGGTACGAGCCACAAGCCGGCGTCTGGGCTGACGATTAGCTCCGTCGCTTGTCCGATCTGTTGGACCAGTGGGTGCAGAATAAGCTGCGAAAGGTCAAGGAACGCGGCATTGAACAGCTTCAAAGCCCTCGCGTCGATGGACTTGACGCGACCCGTCGCTTCGTCCAATGTATACACCGACTTGATCGCCACGCGCAGTGCCAACACGGCGCGATCGATCGCCATCGCCTCACCCAGGTCGACGATTTTCACGTCCCCTTTGGCGATCGGCGGAATGATCCAGGCGACATAATGATCGGTACCGGTTCCTTCGTTCAACGTTTTGAGGTCGAAGCTGCGCAATCGGAAGCGGGAGGTGTCGACGAGCACCTCGCGCTGCGACAGCTTTTGGCGCACCTCGTCCAGCTCGACCCAAGGATCTGGCCGCATCTCGTGGTCGCCGGCTTGCGCCAATTGGCGGGAGAGCGATTCTTCGTCGCGTGCTAGTTTCGCCCGTTCTTCGAAAGGCAATTGCACCCGACTTCGGCTTGGCACTGCCAGCACCAAGCGAGCTTGTTGAGCGCGGACAGCCAGCAAGCGTTCAGCGATTTCGCGCACTTGGGGATCGCGACTCTCACGCGCCAGCACAGTCCGTTCGGCCAGCACCTCTTGGGTGAGTCCCTTGCTGTTCAAAAGCCAGCCGGCCGATAACGCGGCAATTTTCGGGTCTTTTCCGCCACGGACCCCCACCGAAAGCGCTCTGTGCAACGCGATCTCATCTCTGATAACCAAATAAGAAAGCTGGTCTCGCTCGGGCAGCGGCCGCAGCTCGCTGGCCACGTGTCGCCGCACGGCTCGACGAGATTGGTCAGCGAAACCGGCCGCTGCCGTGAAGTCGCCAAGTGCCGCGGTCACTTCGGTAAGGCTATTGAGCGCGTCGGCCGTCGCGGGGTGGCTGTCTCCAAGAGTTCCGCGACTCATCTCCACTGATTTCGTGAGATATGAAATCGCCTCGCTGGGCTCACCGGCGCATGCTGTCACGAATCCTAAGGTATCAAGTGCACGAGCCAAATCCGGGTGCT
>JAYVCO010000183.1:0-6059 GCA_043749935.1 Planctomycetia bacterium | reverse complement strand
GGAAGCCGCAGGGTTGGACGTCGTTACCGACGGCGAATGGTGGCGCAAAAGCTACATCGGCGTGATTGCCGAACTTGCCCACGGATTTGAGTTGAGCCGCAATCCGGCCGACGGGCGTCCCTGGACGGTGGTCGTCGAGAAACTCTCCCCCAAGCAGCCTGGTTTCGTCGCGCGGGAAATTGCCTTTCTAAAGCAACTGACGGGTCGGCGGCTGAAAGCCACGCTGCCGGCGCCGGCCCTGTTGGGCGAGCGGATGTGGGATCCCGTCAAATCCAAAAAGGCTTATCCAAAACGCGAAGATTTCGTGCGCGACTGCGTGCCCATCTTACGCCGCGAGGCGGAACTGCTGCGCGACGCGGGCGTGTCGATCATACAGGTTGACGACCCGCACCTGTGCTTGTTCGTCGATCCCCAGGTCCGCAGCCAATACGACGATCCGGAGCAGGCCTCCGACTTTGCCGTCGACATGGACAACCAGGTGGTCGATGGGATTCAGGGCGTGACGTTGGCGGTCCATCTGTGCCGCCGGGCCGGAGCACGGGCGCGCGGCGAGGCCGACCATCGCGGCGGTTACGAGCCGATTCTACGGCAGCTCGGCCGTCTGAAGGTCGGACATATCACAATGGAGTTCACCGCGCCCGGCGCGGGCGATATGTCGGTGTTCAAAAAGCTGCCGGAAAGCATCCAGATTGGCCTGGGCTGCGTGAGCTGTCAGCCCGGCCAGATCGATTCGCCCGAGACGATTGTCGAACGAGTCGAAATGGCGCTTGAGCACGTCGCGCCGTCGCGGATCACGCTCAACCCCGATTGCGGCTTCGCTCCCGGCTCGGCCGCCGACGTGAGCCTCGACGAGGTCTACAGGAAGCTGAAAAACGAAGTCGCCGCGGCCAAGCACTTGCGCGAGAAATACAGCTAACCGCAACGGTTAGTTCGACCGAGGTGTGTCGAACCGGCCATGCTAGATCAATCCGGCCGAGCAGCGGAGTGGCAGGATCAACGACGCCCAGTTTCTAGGCAGACTGCCCGCCGCCGGGATGCCACGCTCCAAGCGCATTTACTCCGCCAGTGAAATCTTCCGCGCTCGGAATCGGGCGGTAGCGCGGCTTCACTAGTCGCCCCAGAATCCTTTACGTCGCGGTTGCAGAGGCATTTGAGCGAGCTCGACGTAGCCGAGAATGTTCGCGCGGCGGCGACGCTCGCGGGGTGTCCACGATTGGCGGATTTTGGCGGTCATCTCTCGGATTTTTTCCGGCGTTGGCACGTTGTCCACGTGAACAGTAGGCTTCGCCCGACTTCGAGATCGCGTGATGACGATCATATTCCCGCTCCTTTTGAAAGTAGCACCCTTGCCGGTCAGCGATCTGGCCTGCAAAGCATGTGACGTGCGTTTTCCACGAAACGCGTCGCAGGTCAGTTGCCCATAATGTCGGTCATGCCGGAGTGCAAATCGCGCGCCAGTGAGTCTCCGTTCGTCCTGAACAAGCGGTATCTCGCGAGTGGGTTCAAGGAACCGAATTGCCAACGAAGATCTATGTGCCGAGCAGTGACGGGCAAGCCAGGCTTTACCCACCCTAAATTGACCAAGAAGACGCTAGAGTTGTTCCACCCAATGGTGTCAGGCCGTGGTGGCTGGTCAGCTGCCGACCACGTTGCTCGTTCCGCTGCAACTAATAACTAGCCCGCAACTAGCCCGCAGGAAAGAATGGATCCAGGTTGGCAGCTAACCGCACAAGACCGTGCGGGAAAGGTCTGCTGGTTCGAGCCGAACAGCCATTTAACGGGAAAGTGACACGGGCTGAGCAACCGGAAGCGGGCCCTGCCGCGTTGAGTCAAGCGGCATCTGGCCGGATTGCACACTGGCGACAACTCGATCCGGCTGACGAAGTTGGGCATACCAGCGGCGTTCCAACTCGGGGATGCCAAAGCGATAGACTTGCGTGAGCGCGGGCTCATACCCAAGTTCCAGAGCAGTTTCGACAAATTCGATGAATCGCTCTTCGCCCGCTTGCGAAACTAGAAATTCGACAAGCGACGCGCTTTGACCATAAAACGTGCCCCAGTGTTTGGCGTCGGGATAGTTGGCCAGTGTAATCAGTTCCAAAAGCCGGAATTCGGTGCGACCTGCCACGGCCCCCTGCAGGTCTTTGCGGTGCAGACTTTGTTTTTCAATGGAATCGGCCAAAATCGCCGCTCCCTCATCGACCCACCGAGGCAAAGCTCGCGCAGGAAAACGGTCGGCCAACACGACATGCGTCAACTCGTGACCTAAAGCGGCGGTTTGCCAGTTTGATTGTGTCGAGCGAACGTCGATACGCCGCAACGCGATCTTGCCGTGCTTTCGGTCGATGAGCGACGAGGCCACCGTGTTGCCGGCTCCACGGCCTACTTCGCGCAGATATGCGTCCTCTGTCGGATGCACTACGATGTCGCACTTCGGATTCCAGCGGTTAGGCTGAACGGACCCGCCGAGCCATTTTCTGGCCAATTGTTGACGTGCAATTTCACAGCCTTCGGCAACCTCGCGAGTTACCGCATGCGGGCCGTAGTTCAGGATCCGCAGGTTGGCTGTTTCGACTGCATGCCAGGCTGCCGCCGGGCACTGGGCACACTGACACGCCGGCGCTGCACGCAGCGGAGTCACGCCCGGTCCAGCGACCAGCGCCAGAAACAACAACATCCCGGAAACAGCAATGGCTTTGTGATATCTTGAAGGTATGGCAAGCCGGGTCATCTTTGAACGCACCGAAATCTGAGGTCGCAGCCGATCGTGGCACGACGGGAGATTGCCTAATACGCGAACACTGCTGTTTAGTAATGCAATCTGCGGGCCGACCTCGGCTTCGCGAACAGTCGATAATCGCTCAAATTGTTAAGCAGAAGGCATTTACAGCGACCATAAATGTTTCTGGCGGCCTCGGCAAGCCGAGCGCTTTAGCCGCGCTCGCGCAAGAGTTGCGCAAAGTTGGCCACGATTTTAAGCAGTCGATGGCTGCACATGCATGTCTGCATGCTGTCGGTTCAGCCGGCAAATTTTGTCGAAGCAGCCATTTCGTTTCAACCGTTACAACCGCTACGTCCGATAAATTTGTGCGAAAGCGCTATCTCCTCGCACGGCCAGTCCAAAGCGCGGAGATGGCTCGCTGGGACTTTGCCCGGCTACAAACGCAAGCATCCGAGGACCGTAGTCATGCGTCGGTTTGTCCTGATCATCGCGACCTTTGGATTGTGCTTTCCTTCTTGGGCGGCGGCCGAGCAATTCGAGCAGCTTAGCAATCGTCTGAAGCAGTACGATCAGCAGACCAGCGGCCAGCAGAATGTGCAGACGCGTCGGTCGTCGGCTGGCGAGGAAACAGCCAGCTATCAGGGAGAGCCCTCGGCCGAAGAAGTGTACGCGCCAGGAAACACCAATGCCTGGCTAAACGATGGTGACTGGGATGGCCAGGACGATGGCTGTTGCACGGATTGCGTTCGCCATCGTGGACCGTGGCGTGGCGCTTGGGGGCGTGCCGAATATCTGCAATGGTGGGTTCGCGGAGCTAACACACCGGCGCTGGTGACATCAAATCCCAACAACGGAATTTTGCCTAGCGCTACCCTGCTCTTCGGCAATGAGCAGATCAATAAGGGAGGTCGATCGGGCGGCCGCTTCACTGCCGGTTATTGGTTCAATGATTGCAACACCACCGGACTAGAGGCCAGTTTCCTGTTCGTCGGCAATAGCGCCGACGCATTTACCGCCGCCTCCAACGGCTCGCCGCTGTTGGCCCGTCCCTTTTTCAACGTTCTCACAGGCCAGCAAGATGCGAACTTGATTGCCGCGCCCGATATCGTGATCGGAAGCGTTAACGTTACCTCGAGTCGTCAAATTTACGGGGCCGAAATCAACGTTCGAGAAGCTCTTTTCGTCGACTGCTGCCGTCGCATCGACGTCGTGGCCGGATACCGTTACTTTCACGTTGGAGAGGGGCTGCAGGTCGCGACCAATACCACTTCGATCGACCAGAACAATCCCGCGATTCAAGTGGGCACGACCTTTGGCATTACCGATGCCTTCAACACGAGCAATACTTTCAATGGCGGACAGTTGGGACTAAACGCCCAACACAATGAAGGCCGCTGGACGCTCGACTTGCTCGCGAAATTGGCGCTCGGCGGCATGTCGCAGCACGTGAATATCAACGGCAGCACGATCGTGACCGTACCCAACACGGCTCCCGTGACGAACCAAGGTGGAATCTTGGCACTGGCCTCGAACAGCGGACAACACGACCGAAACCGGTTTGCCGTCTTGCCCGAGTTCGGCGCCAATCTGCGTTATCAGCTAAGCCCACTGTGGCGAGTGAACGTGGGTTACACGCTCTTGATCGTCAGCAATGTGGTGCGCCCAGGCGATCAAATCGACCTACGCCTAGACCCCAACCAATTCCCGCCTCCGGTCGCCACCGGCACTTCTCCGCAGTTTGCCTATCACGAATCAACCGTCTGGTTGCAAGGAATCAATCTCGGCATCGAGTGCGATTTCTAGATTCCAGTTTCCCGCGTGGCGATTCAGTTAGGCATCCAGGCCCCTTCCTGTGCCAGCGCGAAGTCCACGGCACCGACATGCGCGGTGTCGGTTCCGCCATTGGTGCTCTTGGCATTGACTTGGGCAAAGGCCGCGACCGATGTGGCAAATCCCAGATCGTTGCTCAATGTGGCCGCGTCACCCAAGGCTTCCAGGTGGTCGCTGAACGCCGAATCTTGTAGCGTGGCGACGTTGTGGCCGCCTCCGCCGTTGACGTTCAGGGACGTGACGTTGTTGACGCTCACGTTGTAATTCGATCCACTGAGCGTTCCAGATCCGATCCACAGCGAGGCGTTGTCGTCGCCGGCCGATCCGGTCAGTGCGGCGCTGTCGGTGCCACCGCCGCCATCGAAGACAAAGTTCTTCACGCTAGCGGAACTGAACTGGCGCGTCACGCCGTTGATCGAGACCGTGTTCATCGCCCCGGCCACGAACTGAAAAGAGTCGTCGCCCGCGGTTCCATGGACTGTGACGGTGTCGCCACTTTGCGTGATCAGGTCGGAACTGCTCGCGGTCGTCGCCAACAAGCTGCTGGCAGCCGGCGTGGCGAGAGTAGACGCCGTGGACGTCGTGCTCGTGGAAAGCCTCGAAGAGGCCAGGAACTGCCGCTGTGAAATCGCTTCCGGTCGCGCACCGGGCACCAACAAATTATTATTTCCACCCGTAACGCCGCCGGGATCCGAAATGACCAGGAGGATTGCAGGCTGCGTAGCAGTGCCCGCGATCGTTCCACCCTGCGTACCGACTTGGACCTTGCCGGGCAAGAAATCCGAGGATTCATTGAAGATCAACGAGTAACTGCCCGGGTCGACATCGGTAAAGTGATAGTTGCCGTCGGTGCCAACCGTGGTAGTGCGATCCACGGCGACGTTTCCATCGGCCGTTCCCTTCAATCGGATGACCGTTCCCGCCAGCGCTTTTTCGTTGCCGCCCATGACGGTGTCGCCATTCTTGTCCACGAAAACTTTACCGTGCAGCGATGAGGGGGTGTTGGTAATACTATCCGTCGACTCGTCCTGAATCGTGCCCGTGCCTTGCTGTTTGCTGAACGTGGCATTGGCCGGGTTGGAGAGATTAACGAAGAAGTTTTCATCCCCTTCCTTCTGTTTATCGCCAATGACGTTGACGGTGATTGTCTGGGTGGTGGCGCCTCCGGGACTGAATGTGAGCGCGCCGTTGGCAGCCACATAGTCGCTGGTGGAAGTCTTGGCGGTGCCATCGGCCGTTGCATAGCTGACCGTGACGGCCTGGCCGGTAAGGCCCGACAAACTGACCGTGAACACGAACGCCGTTTGTCCCGAATCTCCCTCCAAGTGCGAAACATCGCTGATCGAAATCGTGGGGGGGCTGTCGTCGTTCTTGATGGTGGCGGTGCCGGTGCTCGTTCCAAGCGTGGCTTCGGTGGGATTGCTCAGGACCACGCTAAAGTTTTCATCCGCCTCATTCAGCGTATCTCCATTGACGAGCACCGTGATGACTTGCGAAGTCGTATTCG
>JAYVCO010000182.1:0-13458 GCA_043749935.1 Planctomycetia bacterium | reverse complement strand
TAGGTTTGATCGGCGCGGCGGGTGCTGGCACCGATTTCCGCAAGCAACCTCAGAGCAACGGCACCTCAACCTATTTGAGCATTCTCGAATTTGCCCCGTCGGTCGGCGTCAAGCTCACCGATCGCCTGTCGCTCGGCTCCACCATGTTCATTGGCACCGGCTTTCTCGACGGCCCGTTCGTCGGCGATGGCGCCATGACCAATGCCTACGCGCTACGTGGGAGCGTCGGCTTGAGTTATGCGGTGACCGAGGCCACGACCTTTGGCATGTATTACCAGAGCGTGCAGCGGTTTCGATTCAAGGACGAAGTGCGCCTGCAGTTGTTCGATGGGTCGTTCGACACTTCCCGCGACGTTCGTCTGTCGATGCCGCAAAGTGTCGGATTGGGATTGGCTAACTCCAGCCTGATGGATGGCAAGCTGCTCTTGGCCGCCGACGTGCTCTTTTTGGATTGGAGCTCCGCCAGCCTGTTCCGTAGCATCTATAGACCGCAGTGGGTTCTCCAAGTGGGAACACAGTACAGCATGAATCAGCGCACCAAATTCCGCCTCGGATACGCTTTCGCCGAGAACCCGATCGATCCAACGACGGGCACGTCTGTTGGGGGCGTACCCGTGCCGGGTGGTATCACCGCGGTCAAATACCTTCAGGCGCAGTTCGCGGTCATCAACCAGCATCGCCTGTCTGCTGGATTTGGAGTTAGTGACGTTCTACCCGGGATCGATTTCGACGCCTTTGCTGGCGGAATGTTCCGAGCCTCCGAGCAATTAGGAGCATTTACCAACGTCAATGTGGAGAGCTACTGGATCGGCCTTGGCTTCACGTGGCGATTCGATCGAGGCGCCTGCCGCGCGACGAACTGAATTCTGTCATCCCCGATCACGCTGCCCGGGGCAACTGGTGGGTTGTCTCGTGATTCACGCTGGAGCCATGCTTGGCCCCTGTCGCCTCGCCGTCTATTGCGATCGACAACAGGACTGGCGATTGCGACTCGACCGGCAAGTCCAGCCTGACCGTTGAGGATAGTGCCATCGCCGGGCCGCTCACGCGCGATAGACCCAGAAGCGTCAGCGCTCGGGCACCGGAGGAAAGCGCAAAGAGGACTAGATACGTTTGTTGATGCTTGCCGAACAGGGCCAAAAGCGCCGCACCCAACAACGATCCTGCCGCCGTGGCCACCGAGTTGGCAAAGTTGAATGTTGTCAAAATGCTCGTGCGTTCCTCGGGCCGGATCGCCTCGAAGAACAGCAGACACATCGCCAATTCATAGGCAGCCCATGTCACACCTGAGAGGATTTGCACGATGACCAGGAACGGAAATGCGTTGGAGATGACCCACAGGCCCGAAATCGGCACGATCCCCAGACCGCCGAGCCACAAAAGTTGGTGCGTGCCGAAGCGTTGCGCAAATCGGCCGAATGCCGGCAAGGAAATCGCCTTAGCCGCAAAAGAGATGGCGATCAGCGTGACATAACTTGCGTAGGACAATTGCATGGGCCCGAGCATGTAAGGGGTGAAGTACGGCCCGGCAATTTGGGCGGCGGTTTGCACGGACAAGAGATACACCAATAGCCGGCCGTCGCGAGCCTTGCGAAAGCGCGAGAAGAACTCGCCGATGGAAACGTGCAAATGCCCGTTCGAGTACGGCTGCGGTTCGCTTTGACGGGCTAATAGCGCGCCCGAAGCGCAACGACAGATGCCGGCCAACAAGAACAGGCCGGCAAACGCGGTCAGTCGCATGTCCGCCCAATCCGCCAGTTGCAAGGTCCATCCGCCGACGACGAAGCCGATGAGCGTGGCGAGCTGGCTGAAACGCGTGCGACGAGCGAAGTATCGCGCGCGAATCCGACCCGGCACCAGAGTATCGACCCAAGTGCTCCACGCGGAAGCCGTGCCTAGGCCGGCTCCCCAGTAAATAGCAGTCACGGCAAACAGGGCAAAGACGTTCATCTGGCCCAGCAGCGCTGCTGCGCACAGCGGCACGAAGCTGATGGCTTGCAGCATGGCGCAGCCTACCGCCCAGCGGCGATGCGACCCCAATCGTCGCACGGCCCAGGGAGAAATCAGTTGCAGCGAGGCTCCGGCGACTAGGGGAATCGTGGTAATCAACCCCGCGGCGACCTGTCCCATTCCCATCGCCAGCACGAAAGCCGGCAAGTAACTCTCGCCGACTCCCACCATGGCGCTCGATGCCGCCCCTTCGCCAAAGATCGCCTGCAAGTCAGTGCGCAGCGCGGGATAGTTTGGGTTGCGTGGCGCATTGGCAGGGTGTCTCTCGACGGCAGGGCCAAGTGCCGCGACTCGGCACTCTTCTTCAGCGATTGAGTGCAACTTTTAACTCCCCAACTCGGGCCCCGTGCGAGTGCGCCGAGACCCTTTTGTTCCGATAAAAAGAGGCGGGATTATATCGATCTGGGCCGCGACCGAGAATAGAACTCCCAGAGCGCCAAGCCACCCAAATTCGCAAATTGCTTCTGTATTTTGTGAAGATTTTCAGTATCTTGACCTTCTCGGTTCAGAGAAAAGTTTCCGGGACGATGGGAAGCTCGCTTTGAATCTGAATTTCCGGCGTTTCAAAGGCGAGGAGAGAACGATTGTGGCGAATCTGAACGCTTCCCTCTCTCAGGGGACTGGGCACGCGGTCTTCCTTTTGGCGACGTTGGATACCAAGGGTCCCGAGGCGGTGTATTTGCGTGATCTGTTGATTGGCTACGGCTTGCGCGTCCAGCTTGTGGATACCGGCTGCTTGGGCGAGCCAACGGTCGCGGCTGATATTTCAAGGCGGGAACTTTTTTCCGCCGGGCAGAATGATATCGAGACATTCGTCGCAAAGAGGGATCGTGGACTTGCCGTCACTGCGGCTGCTCAAGGAGCGGCCGCCTGGATGCGCCGGGCCTACGCCGATGGAAAAGTCGCCGGCGTGATTGCGATTGGCGGGTCGGCTGGAACGACCATCGGCACCGCCGCCATGCGCGTGCTACCCATCGGTGTGCCTAAGGTGATGCTGAGCACGCTGGCCTCGGGCCAGGTGCGGCACTATGTGGGCGACAAAGATATCCTGATGCTCAATTCCGTGGTCGACCTGGCGGGGCTGAACCGGATCACGCGCGAAGTGCTGGGAGAGGCCGCTCGCGCCATGGCGGGCATGGTATTGTTGGAAAAACAACACACGAGTGTACAAGAGCGGCCACTCATCGCGGCAACGATGTTCGGGGTTACGACGCCTTGCGTCGAGGGTGCGAAAGCCGTCTTGGAACAGGCCGGCTACGAAGTGCTGGTGTTTCATGCCACGGGAACGGGCGGCCAGGCGATGGAGTCTTTGATCGACGAAGGATTGATTGCCGGCGTCTTAGACATCACTACCACGGAATTGGCCGACGAATTGGTCGGTGGCGTGCTTTCGGCGGGTCCAGAGCGATTGACCGCAGCCGCGCGGCGGGGCGTGCCGCAAGTCGTTTCGGTTGGCGCCACGGACATGGTCAATTTCCATTCCCCGGCCAGCGTGCCCGAGCGTTTCGAGCTTCGAAAGTTTTATCATCACAATCCCAACGTAACCCTGATGCGCACAACTGCCGAAGAGTGCGCTCAAATTGGGACGGATATCGGCCGGAAGCTGTCATTGGCGCGGGGACCGGTAATGGTGGTGCTCCCCGAACTTGGAGTATCGGCGATCGATCGCGCCGGTCAGCCGTTCGATGATCCTGAGGCGCGTAGCGCTTTGTTTTCGGCGTTGCGGGCCAGCGGCCCTAAGCTGGCAATCCAATCAATCGATTGCCACATCAACGATCCGCAGTTTGGCACCATGGCGGCCGAGCAGTTGTTGGAATTGATGAAACGTTCTGGAACGCAATCAATTTGACAGTTACAATGCGGCCTCGATTGAGTCCGTTGCTAGCTTGGCTTGGCCGCGATTGTTTTGGAATGGGAGAGACTTGTTATGGTTCGCCATACTTCTTTTTTTGTCGCAACGCTTGTTTGGCTATTGTGCGCGTCCACGCTTTGGGCACAAGCCGATCCGCTGAGCGTGATCCCGGAAGATGCGTTGGGGTTGGCCGTTCTCAATCGCCTGGGCGACACCAACGCCCGCGTTCAAAAACTAACTCAGAAAATGCAGATCCCCGTTCCGGACCTGCTGCCAATGGCACAGATGTTTACCGGCATTCAGCAAGGGCTCGATACGAAAGGCGGGTTGGCCGCTGCCGTGTTTGCCGATGAGCACGAGGACGCCTTTTGGGGCATGTCGCTGGCCGTATTCGTTCCCGTGACCGATTACAAAGTCTTCCTCGAACAGTTGCAGCCCGAAGATGCCGCGGCTCAGATCACGGAAGTGACCGTGCTTGGCGGAAAATACCTGGCTGCAAAAAAAGGCGGCTTCGCAGTTTTCACGTCCATTAGCCAAAAGCACGTGCTCGAACACGTCTTGGCTTCTTCGAAAAACGCGACCGCTGGACTCGCGCCGCTGCACCCCTGGCTTGGAGAGCAGCAAGCGGCGGTCATCGTCACGCCAGCGGGAAAAAAACTGTTGTTCGCCAAGGCTGGCGAGTTTCTTAGCCTTGGGCTTGACGCGATTGGGGCTGGTGTCGCGAACGACGCCGGTGAGAAAAAAGACGAGGATGACGACAAGGCGGATGAAAATGATAAGAAACCCGTTGCTGACGAAGCTCAATCGATCAAGGAATTGATCAAATCGGGCAAGGAATTGCTCGCGGAGGCGGAGTCGGAAGTCACGCAGTTCGGAGTCGGCATTCGCATTGACGATCAAACCGCCGTACATGTGTCGGCCCGCGCCTTGTTCACTCCGAAAGGCAAGCTGTCTGAGTGGGCTGCCGAAGTGAAAGTGCCCAAGGGTGGTCTGTTGGCTGGCTTGCCCCCCAGTAAATTCGTAATCGCCTACGGCGGGGTGACACCCGACGTGCATCCGGCGCTAGCCCATTTGATCGATCGGTTGTCGGAGACCGGTTTGGAAAAAATGGGCCTCGATGACGAGCTACGCAAGAAGTACGCGACTGCAGTTTCGCGACAGCGTGCCAATCGCTTGAACAGTTGCGGGCTGCTTGGTCAACTTCGTCCGGGCGATTCGATTGCCGCCACATCTGGCATGGTCGAACATGTCAAGAATGCCAAAGATCATATTAAGTTGACCCGCGATGTGCTGGAAGTCGTGCAAAAGGCAACTGCCGACAGAAGCGAAACGAAGAAATCGATCTACGAGCTCAACGAAGTCACCATTGGCGATTTGAAAGCTCTGGAAGTGGTCACCGACATGAATGCCTTGCTGGGCGCCGGCAACCCCGACGCGGCAATGGCCGAACAGTTGCAAGGCTTCTTTTCCAAGCTATTTGGCAACGAAGGTGTGATGCGGATTTACCTGGCTGTGGCCGATGATCACACGGTCGTCAGCGGATACAGTAAAGAACTGTTGCAGCGAGGCGTCGCGCACGTCCGCTCGGGCGAAGTGGGCTTGGAGCGCGATCCGCAAATTGCCCGCACGATGGCACTACTTCCTAACGGCGTTCAATGGGCGGCTTACGTCAGCCCACAGGGTTTGTTGCAATGGATCGATGTCTTGATGCGGGAGGTGCTTCCGGCACAAATGAATTTCAGAATCCCTCCGTTTCCACCGAGCGATCCCATTGGCCTGGGTGCCAAAGTATCGGCCGCCGGACTCGACGCCGAAATCGTGCTGCCCGAGAGCGTCGTGTCCGGCATCGGACAATACGTGGGACTGCTGCAGCAAATGATGCAAGGCGGCGCAGCACCAGTCCCTTGACGGTTAAGGCAGAATTCCTATCCGATCGGGCGTCTGCCAGGCCCAGCAACCGAATCAATTCGTCTCGTGGCGGAAGGCTCGATGATTCTCGACATTGGCGGCGAAGGCCGGCACCCCGAAGCGTGGAACTTGAATCCCAAACGTCGAAAGACGCTGGGGCATCAACGTGGCGAACCGATTCCACGGCTGATTCATGGACGCGGCGAATCCATTCCGCTGTCTGATCGATCTGTTGACGTAGTGATTGTTGAGCGCACACCCTTGCGACCACAAACCCTATCTGAGGTGTTGAGGGTCGCAAGCCGATCAGCACAGATCATCCTTCGGCATGCTAATGCCCATCAGCGTGACCCTCACAAGCTTGCCCTTCAGGCGCTGTCGGGAGCCGTTGAACAACGTGTTGTGATAATCGAAGGACGAGCGGTGCAGGAGACCGTTATTCAATTGTTAGCCTGATTTTTGCTCCTTCGCTGATATCGAGTGGACAGGCGAGCCGTGATGGGACGGTTACAATCGATAGTGCCGTACTGCGTTGTCGTACAACAACCGACGCTGCTCACTTTCCGGCCGGTTCGAAACGATCTCGCGGAGTGCGTCGTACCATTGTCGGTACGTGGCGACTAAGGTGCACACTGGCCAATCGCCACCGAACATTACCCGATCTGGGCCAAACGCGTCAAGCGTGTGATTGACAACAGGCGCCAGATCGTCGACCGACCATTTGCCCGGCGTGGCCGAAGCGATGATGCCCGACACTTTGACGACGACGTTCTTGCGCGCCGCGATGGCCGTCATGTCGCGCTTCCACGCGGACTGGTCTTTCACCTTTACATCCGCATTGCCGCAATGATCGAGAACGAAGGCCGTGTCTGGGCAGGCATCGATCAGTTTGGCGGCGTCTGGCAGTTCAGGGGCTCGGATGCAAATGTCGTAGCTGAGGCCCAATTCGCCCAGGTACTGAATGCCCGCGATGAAAGACTTTTCGAGACAGTATCCCGCCGGAGTCGCATCGCCGTGCAATACTTGCCGCACGCCGCGCACGTGGGGATGGTTTTTGAAGGGGCGGATGTAATCGCGAAAGTTTTCCGCGGCTGGTCGACCCGAGATGACCGCGGCCACCAACGGACCGTCGCCCCTGCGGCAAACTTCGGAAATGTAGTCGGCCTCGGCTTGCTGTTGGCTCGGATCGCAGTCGACCTCGAGATAAACACTTTTCTCGATTGGGATCCCGGACGTCGCGGTCCGATAGTCGAGCAGGCTAAAGTCGCGAGCCATCGCCGGGCTTTTGGCGGTCCAAGGCAGCCGAAACCGTTTCAAGTCCCATAGATGCTGATGGCTGTCGACAACCTTGAACATGGGCGTGGCCGATTTGATTTGAGGTTCTGCGGCGCTTGCCAGCCGACGCGAAACAGGGCTCGCAGCGCTCAGCGTCACGGCGGCAGCGAAAGAACGCCTAAGGAACTCACGGCGCCCAAGGCCTTGCGAAAAAGTTTCGTGCGGCGAAAGGTTATCGAGCGACGTTGGCATGCGCGGCAAGCCCCTTGAATCCGAGGGAGTTAGTACTCACGGCTGCCGATTGTAATTTGACCGCGGAGCATCCGCCACTAGCAACCCGAAGAGGATCTAGTAGGGCTCGATCGTCCGATGATGTCGCACGATCTCCCCCTCGACCATATAAATCACATCTTCAGCGATATTCGTCGCCATATCGGAAATTCGCTCCAAGTGGCGGGCTACCGAGGCCAATCGCATCAGGCAGTCGGTGCGGTCGGGGTGCTGCGCAATTTGTTGTTCAATTTGCGTTTCGATGATTCGACGCAAGGCATCCACCTCGTCGTCCGCCTCGCGAACTTTTTGCGCCAGCACGGGATCGGAATTAACCAGTGCGTCGAGACTTTGCTTGACCATCGATTGTGCCCGAGTGGCCATGCCGCGAAAATCGACCGGCAGATCAAACCGCTCGGCATTGGCCAAGAACATGACTCGCTTAGCAATGTTCTTGGCCAGATCGCCCATGCGCTCCAAGTCGTTATTGATTTTCAACACCGCAACGACAAAACGCAGATCCGCTGCGACCGGCTGATAAAGAGCCAGGATTTTCAGCACCTCTTCCTCGACGTCCACTTCCATCCGGTCGATTTCGCCGTCCGCTTCAAGAACGACGTTGGCCAAATTCCGATCGCGATTGATCAATGCCGAAATCGCCTTGGCGATGGCCTCTTCGACGAGTGTGCCGACGAACAGAATTTTCTGCTTCAAGGCCTCGATCTGACGCGGAAGTTGCTTGGCCATCTGCGGATCCCACCAAAGGTCAAGGACAGCGGAGAAGTAGCACTCGGATCCCTTCCGAGCGAGAGTCTCCAAAGTTTAGTGTGTATCAAGTTTCATGTCATGTAAAGGTCACATGAAGCGCCAGAGAACGTGCACTCAACCGTAGCGTCCTTCGATATACATTTCGGTCTCTTTCCGTTGGGGCCGCAAGAAGATGTCTTGGGTTTTGCCGTGCTCGATGACCTGGCCCAGCAGCATGTAGAAGCACTCTTCGCTGGCCCGAGCGGCTTGCCCCATATTGTGCGTGACAACCACGATCGTATAGGTCTGTTTCAGCGTGTCGATGAGCGTCTCGATAGCCTGCGTTCCTTCGGCATCCAAGGCCGAACAAGGCTCGTCCATCAGGATCACGCGCGGCTTGAGGGGCAACAGCCGGGCGATACATAGCTTCTGTTGCTGCTCCAAAGTGAGTAGCGTCGCTTTGCTGTGCAATCTATCTTTGACATCCTTCCAGAGAAAGACCTGCTCCAAGGCCGACTCGACCAGGGCGTCGCGCTCCGTCCGGCTGAACGCATCGCGCTCGGTGTGCACACGAGTACCAAACAGCACGTTCTCGTAGATCGAAATTGGCAGCGGATTCGGCCGCTGGAACACCATGCCGATGGTCTTGCGAAGCTCGCCCGGCGAAACGTCCGGGTCGTAAATGTTCTTGCCCAGGATCGAGATCTCGCCCGTGGTTTTTACGTTTCCGTATCGTTCGTTGATGCGATTGAAGCAACGCAACAGGCTGGTTTTTCCACAGCCCGACGGGCCGATTAGCGCGGTAACGCAGGAGGGCCGGATGTTGACTTGAATACTCTTGAGGGCCTGAAAATCTCCGTACCAGAGATTCAAGTCTCGCGTTTGAATGCTGTATTGCGCGGCTTCGGAAGTGGGCATCAGCCGATGTTTCCCGTTACGTAGTCATAGGTTAACTGCTGAGCCGGCTTGGTAAAGATTTGTTTCGTGTCTCCCGCCTCCACCAAACGGGAATTATTCATGAAGGCGGTTTGCTGGGCCAATCGCCGCGCTTGCTGAACGAGATTCGTAACCAGCACGATCGTCATGTCCTTGCGCAGCTCCAGCAGCACCTCTTCGATCTTCATGGTCGTGACCGGATCGATCGCGATCGAAAACTCATCGAGACACAAAATCTCGGGCCGCAGAGACAAAGCGCGAGCCAGCGTGAGCCGTTGCTGTTGACCGCCCGAAAGTTTGGTGCCCATCAGGTCAAGCCGATCCTTCACTTCGTCCCACAGAGCCGCTTGCCGCAGGCATTTTTCCACCAGCGAATCCAATTCGCCCCGGTGTCGTAGACCAGCCATGCGCGGGCCGTAAGCCACGTTCTCATAGATCGAAAGCGGCAGCCCTACGGGCAAGGGAAACACCATGCCGATCCTGCGCCGCAGTTGATAGACATTGCCGACGGCACGCACGTCTTGCCCGCCTACCAGCACCTGCCCTTCGACTTTAGCCGTGCTGATGAAGTCGATAGTGCGGTTGATGCACTTCAGCAGCGTCGTCTTGCCGGAATTCGCAGGCCCGATGATGCCAAAGATCTGATTGGGCGGAATCTGGATCGAGATTCGGTCGAGCGCCAGCTTCTCCCCGTAATGGACCGACAAATTGTGGATATCGATGCCGATCGACGCCATGCTCTACCATTTCTTCCGCGATCGCAGGTATATCCGCAAGCCGATCGAAGCGCTATTGACCAGCAGCACCAGGCCGATCAGCACGACTGCGGTTCCGTATTGCAACTGTTCTAGCGGAATGCCCCGGCCGTCGGCAATCTGTTCGGCCGTGGCCCCTTTGACCTGCCTCAGCATGACGTCCAAATGGTAGGACAGGGCCATGAAGCTCTGATCGAGCGCGTAAGGGAAAAAGTACCCCAGACCCTTGTTCGGCACGTTCACCGAATAGGCCGCGCCCGTGAACAAGATCGGCGCGGTTTCCCCGGCCGCGCGCGAAACTTGCAAGATGACCCCGGTCAGAATGCCGCTAATCGAGTTGGGCAGCACGATCGTGCGAATGGTCTGCCAGCGGCTTGCCCCCATGTTCCAACACGCCTCGCGAAACGTCATGGGCACACTGGCCAGTGCCTCTTTGGTGCTGCTGATGATCACGGGCAGCGTCATGACTGCAAGCGTGCACGATGCGGCTAGCACCGAATAGCCCATGCCCATGAACATCACGAACGCCCCCACCCCGAACAGCGCGTGCACGATGCTTGGCACTCCGGCCAGGTTGACCACGGCCAGATTGACGATGCGCGTAAACCAATTGTCGCCGGCATATTCGTTCAGATAGACACCGGCCAGAATGCCGATCGGAGCGGAGGCCAAAAGCGAGAAGAACACCAGATAAAACGTGCCGACCATCGGGGCCCAGATGCCGCCAGCCGTCATATTGTTTTTCGGATTGTCGAAAATAAACGACGCGGTCAGCACCGGCCAGGCCTTGGTGATCAGGTATACGAGAATAACGAACAGCGGGATGATCAGTAGCAGAGTCATGGCCAGGAACAACGTCTGCGCCGTCCGCTCGTAAAGGCGCTTCTTGCGATCCACCGGCGTGGCCGAAAAGACCTCGCGCACCGAAAGGCTCAGGTGTTCGCCGGGCTCCAAAGGAATCGCCCCTTGCTGATCCAGCGCGCTCACGCCCGCAATCGCCGTTTCCAAATTGGGCCAAGGGAATAGCGCCGTGCCGACTCCTTGGGCGTCGCTCGTGCCTAGTGGATCGACATAGAACTGATAGCGCGGCTTCTTTTTGGATTTCCCCATCGCGCTGGGGCCGGGGATCGAGCAGACATCGACCCGATCGTATCCCTTCAGCTTTTTGACAGTCGGCGCTGCGCCGCCGTGTCGCTCGGCAATGCCTTGAAGCGCATCGGCAATACTGGGCAGCGGATGCTCCGGCGTGCCATCGCAGACGTTCCCATTGATCTTTGGCGAGACAAAATAGCGAAACCGGGTCGCGCCGTCTCGCTTTGAGTTGTCTCGCTTTGAAATGCTGTCTTGCTTAGCCATTTTGATTGCCTCGAATCCCTTTCACGACCAGATCGGCCGTTAGATTCACGACAAAGGCGATGACAAACAGCAGAGTTCCGATCACGAACAGCACACGATAGTGATCATCTCCCTGGACCGCATCGCCCAATTCGGCGGCGATCGTGGCGGTCAAGGTTTGCACCCGGTCGAGGATGCTGGTCGGTATTTGATTGGCATATCCGGTGGCCATCAGCACGGCCATGGTTTCGCCAATGGCTCGTCCGACGCCCAGCAGGACGGCCGCCAACAAGCCATTCTTGGCCGCCGGAAACAGCACGCGATAGACGATTTCCCAGCGACTGGCGCCCAGGGCCAGGGCCGCCTCGCGATACGAGTCGGGCACCGCTTTCAGAGCGTCCTCGCCGACCGAGACGATCACCGGAACGCTCATGAGCGCCAAGATGATTCCGCCATTGAGAATGTTCACGCCAATCGGCGCGCCTGTGGCGGCGATGATCAGCGGATTGAGCATCATATAGGCGATGAATCCCCACACGATCGAGGGAATCGCGGCCAGCATTTCGATCGCGATTTTCAAGAACTCCCTCATTCTAGGCGAGGAGAACTCAGAGACGTAAATGGTGGCGCCCAATCCCAGCGGCACCGCGATCAGCATGGCCAACACAGTGACGCTGGCGGTGCCGGCCATGAGACCCAGGATGCCGTAATGGGGCGTGTCGGAGGTCGGGTTCCAGTTCGAGCTGAAGAAGAATTCCTTCAAATTCAACCCGCCGAACAGCATCGGGGCGCCTTCGCGAAAGACGAAAAAGAAGATGCCGAAGACGAAGAAAATGGCGCTATAGCCGCATAAGCGAATTAGCGCCTCGATCAGCAATTCAGGCAACTGGCTCAAGCGCGGCAGCCGGCGGCGACCATCGACCTGGCCGGTGTGTTGCACCGAATTTGGAGATTGCACGGACATGAGTTGATGCGCCTGCGTGAATCAAAACCAGTTGAGCCGAGACTACTCGCCGGCGGATGCCTTGGGATTCGGAACGTAGCCTTGTTCTTCGACGACTTTCTGGCCCTCGGGTCCCATGACCCATTGAATGAACTCGGCTGTGGCGCCAGTCGGTTCACCGAGCGTGTAGAGGTACAGCGGCCGCGCAATGGGGTAGCTGCCGTCGAGCGTGTTTTCGAGCGTCGGCGCGATTGCCGGATCCCCCTTTTGCTTCGAAACGCTAACGAATTTAACCTCGGGCGTCTTGTAGGCCATTCCGCTATAGCCTATCGCGCAGGGCGTTTTGGAAACGAGCGCCACAACGTCCGAAGACCCGCTCTGTCCAGGTGCCCCTTGCTTGTACTCGCGGGTCTCCCCCAAAATCGCCTCGCGGAAATAGGCATACGTGCCCGAGCTGTTTTGGCGGCTGACGAGAATGATCTCGCCGCTCGCACAACCTGGATTGTCGATGCCTAGATCCTTCCAATTCGAAATCTTGCCCCCCTCGCCATACATTTCGGCCAGTTCGGGAATCGAAATCGACTCGATCGGGTTGGTTGGGTGAACGTACAAGGCTAGAGCGTCGCGACCGACGATGAACTCTTTGGGCTCCTTGCCTTGGCTGGCCTTGACCTCTTCGATTTCCTTGGGCTTCATGGGCCGGCTCGACGTGGTCACGTCGGTCTTTCCCGAAATCAGCGATTTGATGCCCACGCCCGATCCGCCCCCTTTGACCTGCAAGGCGATATCTGGATGGCTCTGGTTGAAAGCCTCGGACCAGGCATTGGCCAGATTGACCATCGTGTCGGAGCCCGTGACCTTGATGGCGCTGTCGCTCGAACGCGAAGCAAGCGAGCACGCCGGCACGACTGCCAGTGCGAGCAGTCCGAGGGCAAATCCAACGGCCAACGCGGATCGAAGTGAAGTCATTCGCCAATCCTTTCATTCCACGGGACTGGCTGTCTCGTGAAGTGTTTTTGGAAGTCTTTCTGGAAGCGTTTGTGAGAGTAGGCGTGCGTGATGAAGCTCGATCGAGACTTGCCCGGAATCCGTGTCGTTGCACACCATCAGCAAGGCGGTGCGAGAATTCGGCACCCCCATCGTGAACTTCACACTGGGCAAGCAGCCGAATATCGCTGAAGGAAAGAATTCCAGGGACTGGAGTCTGGCGTGGTTTACGGTTCAGGTCGTCTCGTCGAGCTTCAAAATGGGCGCCTTCCAACACCGGTTGATCATAAAGGGGAATTGTTAGGGTTTTGTGAGCGAAACAGGGAAGGTAGTGGGCACTTAGTTCAACTTTCGCGGTTTTTGACAGCATGAGTTGTTCGGTTCTGGTAGTTTTATGCCGCGAGAGCCAGGATGTCCTCGACGAGCTTGATTATTTTTTG
>JAYVCO010000181.1:0-2299 GCA_043749935.1 Planctomycetia bacterium | reverse complement strand
TTCGAAGCCACCGATATTATTGAGCGTACCGTTGCCGGATATGCTAAGGCCCGCCGATGAATTTATTGTAACAGTACCGGTTATGGGATTGGCCCCAGTGAGCTGCAATGTGCCATGAGTCACCGACGTGTTACCGGAGATCAAGTAAAAGCCGTTGCTTCCTCCGAGCGAACAGGCAACGGTGCCGGTAACAAGGTTGGAGGCGGCAAAAGTGATCGTATTTGAACTTGCGCCGTGGGTTAGGGTGTTGGTTCCTGTAATTGCGTAGTTGGAGAGACCATAAGTAATGCCAGCCAGAGTGATGTTCTCGCCAAGATTGACGGTGCCTGAACCGACAAAACTGGCCCTGTCCAGATTGGCGTTGTTCCACGCCACATCGGCAACCGCCGAGCCGTCCCACCAGTTTTGGGTCGTAGTGTTCCACGTGCCCGAGCCGCCCAAGCCCGCGTACGACGTTGCGGAGTTGTTCAGGGCGTTGCCGTCGGGATCCCAATAGAGAGTGGCTGCCGATGCTCGGCACGCCAGCACGGGAATGAGTAGCAGAACTAAACACGAGCCAAATTTTCGCATGAAGCGAAATTTCTGTGCGCGGCGACGGATGTCCGGTCGTAATTCACCAGATTTGTCGACGTTGGGTGATTTCATTAGCCAAAGGCTCGGCGGAGTTTTCGGTCGGGTCGATGAACAAATGGCGAGAAAATTTCGCTAAATTCTCGATCTGGGATTATACCACCGATTCGGGGCAAGCAACATATCCGCGCAGCGGCTCAACACGTGGTTTGGCTAGCCAATCGGTTCGCGGGCTGACGTTGCGCCGAACAGCCCTCCGCGCTAGACCTGCACGCAATAGAAGCAGCTATAAGGCGCGCAGCGGAGCGCAGCCCCTGGGAAAGAACCGCCGCGCACCGGAAGCCGCGTCAGCGGCGACACCATTCACCCGTTTGGCTGACAATCGGCCCGTGCCGCCGCTGACGCGGCTTGTCCGTGCATTGGCGCCGTTTCCGGGGGTTCCGCTGCGCTTCACGCCCCGGCTATTCACGTTGCGCCGCTAACGCGGCTGGATTCGGCGCAGGCAAATTGACGCGCACGACTTCGCTACCGGGGGCGAAGATAGTTCGGCGGGCCGGTTGTCCTTACTCGTCGCGCGGATCGTCTACTTCTTCATCGCCGACTTCGGATCGGGCTTCTTGGCGTCTTGCTTGGGCTTCTTGTTCTTCTTGTCGTTCTTCTGGCTGTTGTTGCCTTTACCCATGTGATGGCTCCAAGGAAAGAGTGTCGTGCGGCCGAGCGGCCGGAAATCGAAAACGGCGAAGGCGGCCACGCCGCCGGGGTTCGCACGGACGGCAGCATACCACATCGGGCCGCGTTCGTCATCAGGTTTTTTGGAGCGCGCCCAGAGGGCGGGCGCAGAGCGTCTTGCTGGATGGTGGAGATCGTTCGCGGGAAGGGCCGAAAGGGGGCCCGCTCTTGTTCGACTCCCGACCCCCGCGTTCGCTCCTACTCCGAGTCCTGCGCCGGGCCATAGCCGGCCACCTTCCATTGTTCGCGGCCGTCTTTGTCCGAGACGGTCCGCTCCAATACGAAGTGAATCCGGATGCGGTCGGGCTGGCGGCCGGCGGAAAACGTCACCTCGTAAATCTCGTCCAGCCGGTCGCCGGCGGACGTGGAATCGAACAGCGCCTCCCGCACAAAGCGGACGCGGAACCCGTCGCGGTCGGAGAGCAGCAACTTCACCGCAAGGCTCTCGAGAAACTTTTGATAGCCGAACTTGAAACCCTCGCTTTGCGAAAGCACCTCCAGCGGCGTGTCGAGGGCCGGCCGCGCCCCGGCCGGCCGCGTCAACTCGAAGGCGAGCCATGGCCGATTTTGCCGGATCGCCGCGAGCCACTCCTCGCAAGTCAGGCACGCCCGCTGATGGAGCGCGTGCCGCCTTGCGACGAAGCGGACGGGGGCGGCGGTAGCGAAAAACAGGGACAGAACCAAGCCCGCCACGGCCCAGCGGCGTCCCGTCGGCGGCGGATCGGCATGGTCCAAGCCATGAAACGCCCAAGCGGCCAGGGCGATGCCCGCCGCCGGCATGAACAGCCCCAGCGGGTGCAGGAGCGCGACGGGCGATGCCAAACCGGCGAGAAACGCGATAATCGCCCACGCGCTCACCGGGCGATACGCCGTCAGCTCTTCTTCATCGGCGAAGGGGCGGTGGGGGTTGTTGAGCATGGCTCTAGATTTGAAGGAATTCGACCTGGCAAATCTGAGCCGGGGGCGTAAGCCCTCGGAGTTGGAGCGTGATGGCGGCTCG
>JAYVCO010000180.1:0-5760 GCA_043749935.1 Planctomycetia bacterium | reverse complement strand
ACGAATTCAACCGGATTTCGTGCATGCCCAATTCAATCTGGGCAGTCTCTTTCGCACGCAAGGGCTCCTGCCGGAGGCTTTGGCCAGCTTGCAAAAGGTGATCGCCACAACCCCTCGTTTTCCCGAAGCCCATTATTCCTTGGGCGCCGTGTTGAAGGGCATGGGCCGGTTCGCCGAGGCCCGCGCGGCCCTCGAGGAGAGCATTCGCCTCAAGCCAACTCTTGCCGAAGCCCACCATACGCTCGGCAATCTGCTTTATGATTCCGGCCAAACGGAAGCAGCCATTGCGAGCTATCGCGCCGCCGTTGTGCAGAATCCCCGCTCACTCGATGCGTTCATAAGCCTCGGCACGGCGCTGCGCGAGATATCGCGACTGACCGAAGCTCAAGAGGCATACGAAGCGGCATTGGAAGTTGAGCCAAACTCCGCCGAGGCCCGCAGCAATTTAGGACTCATTCATTTCGACCAGGGGCGCCTGGCCGAGGCAGTGACGTGTCAGCGCGAGGCACTGCGGATTCGGCCCGATTTTGCCAACGCCTACAACGCGCTCGGGACGGTCTTGGAGCATCAAGAGGCATTCGAGCAGGCCGCCGCGTGTTTTCGCGAAGCGATTCGCCTCCAACCCGGCTTTGCCTCGGCCTATAACAACCTGGGAAGCGTGCTGAAATCCTTGGGCAAGAACAGCGAAGCGATCCTCTGCTTCGAAGAGGCCCTGCGGCTGAACGAGAACCTGGCCGAAGCTCACAATGGACTGGGCGCTGCCCTCCAATCTGACGACCGAGTCGACGAGGCACTCGCGTCGTACCAACGGGCTCTCAAAGTCAAACCCGACTATGCCGAAGTCCACGATAATCTGGGAATCTTGCACAGCACCCAAGGCGAATATCAAACCGCGCTCGAACTTTACGATCGCGCGATTCGCCTGGAGCCCTCGCTGGCTTCGGTACACAACAATCGCGCCATCGTCCTGCTGTTGACGGGCGACTTTGCGGCGGGTTGGCCCGAATACGAATGGCGCTGGCAGATGAGCGGCGCGCCACCACGCCCCTGGAAACAGCCGCGATGGGATGGCTCCCCACTGGCTGGACGCACGATCATGCTGCATCCCGAGCAGGGAATCGGAGACACGCTGCAATTCATCCGCTACGCTCCTCTGGTGAAGGAATGCGGTGGAAATGTCCTGGTCATCTGTCCCAAGCGGCTGATCCCCATCCTCAGCACCTGCGCCGGAATCGATCAGCTTTGCCCAGACGACGAACCGCTGCCGCACTTCGACGTGCAAGCCCCCTTGCTCAGTCTGCCCGGCATCTTCAAGACCGATCTGAATTCGATCCCGGCGAATGTCCCTTACTTGTCCGCTGGCAGGGAATTGGTCGAACATTGGAAACAAGAGTTGGGTGACGACGGTCGATTGCGCGTAGGTATTGCCTGGCAAGGCAACCGCGGCTATCGAGGCGACCGGCAGCGGTCGATCCGGCTGGCCGAATTTGCGCCGCTGGCGGCAATCGAAGGTGTGCGATTGCTGAGCCTGCAAAAAGGTGACGGTAGCGAGCAACTCGCCGGAGTGGAGTTTCCGGTGGAAGATTTGGGCACCAGGTTAGATGAGAACACTGGGATTTTCGAAGCGACGGCCGCGGTTGTCAAAAATCTGGATCTCGTCATAACCTGCGACTCGGGTTTAGGGCATTTGGCCGGCGCGCTCGGCCACCCGTATTGGGTGGCTCAAACGTTCGCGCCTGACTGGCGCTGGATGTTGGAACGAACCGACAGCCCGTGGTATCCTACGGTCCGGCTCTTCCGGCAGTCGCGCATCGGTGATTGGACCGACGTGTTTCGCCGGATGGCAGATGAACTAGTAAAGTTGAAGGAAACTCGTCGCGACTCGGCGATGTAACGAGCTAAGGCAGCAGTCCTTTTCCAAAATTCTAGTCGTGCTGAGGTGGTCTGATGGCAGTCAATACCGCGGGTGTGACGGGTCGACGGCAGCTTCATTTCTCCAGCTACCAGGATATTTTGGATGACGTCCATAAGCTGTCGAGCGTGCCCACTCAACAATTAGGCAATTGGTCGTTGGGACAAATCTGTCAGCATTTGGCCGCCGCCATGGACATGGCGATCGACGGACCCCCGTTTCATCCGGCCTGGTACGTTCGCCTGATTGCCCCGATGCTCAAAAAACGCTTCCTGACGAGACCCATGTCGCCCGGTTTCAAACTGCCGAAAAACGCCGGAACGCTCTTGCCACCAGAGATCTCGACAAACGACGGGATCGCGGCCTTGGAAAAGTCCATCGTCCGTATCCAACAAGGGACCAACCTCAAACCGCATCCCGTGTTTGGCGCTATGACACGTCAGGAGTGGGATCAACTGGAGTTTCGTCACTCGGAAATGCACTTGAGCTTTGTGTCCCCGCGGTAGCGTTTTTCGAGGTGGCGATCGTTTGAAGCCACCAAAGTCGGCCGCCGGCATCGCTCCCCGACCAGACGCGGGGGACGACTTGCCAAATGACCGAACTCCTTACTGGCCATCGGGCTAGCGATGCCAGGTGGTTGCCTTCGCATGCGGCGGATCAGGCAACCCTTCGGAATGTGCAGCCAGTTGCCGGGGTATTTTACCTGCTTTTTACATTGCCCCGACTTGGCCGTGACACAGGCGGTTCTAAATCGTCTTACAATTGGCCGAAGTGAAGCAGCAGTGGGATCCATGTTCTCCGGAACCTGAAATCGCCCAGGCTGAGCTCACTCGACTGATCCCGCTCGGAAATGTCCGCCAATGTTTGCTCAGCCCCGCTGGCTGTCGAACTGCCTGGCGGCGTCCGAAACTTGATACCCCGAATCTTGAAGGAGTCGCGAGGAATGGCAACCCAGTTGGAATCAACCAAAATCGACCACCGTCCTCTTTTGGACGCCCCATTTATAGACACGGAACCGCACGAGATCGTATCGCATGAGGCAATCTCGAAGCTGGATGCGGCATCATATCTTAACGGGTCACACTTGGACGGGCCGCACTTGCAGCCTTCTCCCCGGCGCGACGCAGATCTTTTGACGATCAACAATCCCTGGGACCTCGGCTACGACTGGCCGGTCATCGTCTGGATCGTCGTGGTTCATGCGGGTGCGCTCGCTGCTCCGTTCTTTTTCACTTGGAAGGCCCTGGGAATCTGTTGTTTCCTGGCCTGGCTGACCGGCAGCATCGGTGTATGCATGGGATATCACCGGCAACTGACGCACGGCAGCTTCGCCACCTATCGGCCGATGCGCTGGCTTCTGGCTTTGCTCGGCGGGCTATCGGGCGAGGGCTCGGCGCTGACCTGGGTGGCCAATCACCGCAAGCACCATTTGTATAGCGACAAGGAGGGCGATCCGCACAGCCCTCGCCATGGCGCCTGGTGGAGCCACATGCTGTGGTTCATGCCCGATTTTGGCCGCAAGCATTATGAAACGCTCATTGCCCGCTTCGCCCCAGATATGGCGAAAGACCCGGTGATCCGGTTCTTGCATTATTTCTTCCTCCCGTCGCACGTCATCATGGGGGCGACGCTGTTCGCCATCGGATACTTTGGATGGGATACGTACACCGCCTGGTCGTTTCTGATTTGGGGGATGTCCGTGCGGCTGATCTATGTGCTGCACGTTACCTGGTTTGTCAATTCGGCGACCCATCTTTGGGGCTATCGCAATTACGAAACCACCGACGACAGTAAGAACCTCTGGTGGGTCGGTCTTTTGGCCTTCGGCGAAGGCTGGCACAACAACCACCATGCCTATCAACGGATGGCTCGCCAGGGCCACAAGTGGTGGGAAGTCGACGTGACCTACTGGTCGATCCTGCTGCTCGAGAAAGTCGGGCTGGCGTGGAACGTCGTCAAGGAAATCCCCAAGCACACCAAGCCAGCCTAGTAAGGGCTTGCTTCGACCCCACTGTTATTCACTCGGACCACTGGCTTTCATTCGAAATCGCCTTGGCCGCCGGCTTGCTCCTTCCCACGGAGGGTCGGCCAATGGGGCTTCACGATCGGGGTATCGTTGCCCGTCAAGACCTAGGGATTTTGGCGTTGCAACGACCGTTTGCAGTGGTAAACTATCTCCCTAAAGTGTTGGTAACCATTTTTTAAGAGAGTTCTAGTCACCTTGGCATTTCGGTGCTTCGCAGGCAGAAAAAGAAGTACTGAGCAAAGGCCAACGTAGAGAAGACGCGGTAGCAGATGTCCATCACGAAAGAACGTAAACAGGTTTTGATCGGCGATTTCAAGCGAGCGGACCAAGACACCGGCTCGCCAGAGGTGCAAATCGCCATTCTGACCACCCGGGTTGGCGATCTGACGGAGCACCTGCGAACGCACAAGAAGGATTACGCCAGTCGGCGGGGCCTGTTGATGATGGTGAGTCGCCGGCGTCGGCTGCTGGACTACCTGAAAACGGTGGATCCACAGCGATACCTCGACGTCATTCGTCGTCTCGACATCCGTAAGTAACGCACGCGTGGTGAACTCGCCCATTTTGCCTGCCGCAAGCTTTGCGGGGCGGCAAGGGGTTTTCGATTTCGGCGTGCACCTCCGGATGGGCCCTACGCAAACACGGCAGCCGATTTTCGGCCAATGCCGCGTAGGAGTGCCGTGAGGCGTAAGAGTGTCAGGCTGACTCTGGCGTTGCTCGCTCGAAGTATTCCGATCGCGAGCCGGCCGAGCGAGTCACCTCGCCTTCTCTCGTTTGTGCTCGGCAGCAACTGGCTGCCTCGATGATTTCTGCGACGCGCGTGCGCACCGAAACAAACTTCCGCCAAGAAGCCGGCCAGAACTTGCAACGAAGGTAGGGATGAAAATTGAAAGTACGTGTAGAGAAACAATTCGGAGCCCAAACATTTTCGATCGAAACCGGATATTTGGCCAAGCAGGCGGCGGGCAGTTGCCTGGTGCAGTTTGGCGAAACGGTTGTCATCACGGCCGCGGCCGACGGACCGCCGCGACCGGGAATTAGCGACTTCTTCCCGCTGACTTGCGATTATCGCGAGCGTACGGCTGCCGCCGGCAAGTTTCCCGGCGGTTTTCTAAAGCGAGAAGGCCGCCCGACCACCAAGGAAACGCTGACCGCGCGGCTCATGGACCGGCCCATTCGGCCGCTCTTTCCGTCGTGGTTCCACGACGAAGTGCAAGTTCAAAGTTTCGTATTGGCCAGCGACCGGCAAAACGACGCGGATGTCTTGGCCATGAACGGCGCTTCGGCCGCCTTGGGCATCTCGCCGCTACCCTTCGATGGTCCGATCGGCTCGGTGCGTTTGGGTCACATCGACGGCGTGTTCGTGCCGTTTCCGACGCAAGACGAGTTGGAAGAGAGCGATCTCGACTTGATCGTCTCGGGCAGCAAGGACGCGATTCTGATGATCGAAGGCTTCGCCCGCGAAATGCCGGAAGAGCGGATGCTCGAGGCTTTGCAAGAGGCCCATCGAATCGTCAAATCGCTGTGCGACCTGCAATTGGAATTGATCCAAAAGGTCAAGCCAGAAAAGAAGCAATACACGGTTCCGCCTGCCGACGGAACGTACGATCAACTCCAGACCCGCTATTACGACGCCCTGCGTCAGGCGAAGCAAACCGCCGGCAAGCAGGCCCGGGCCGAAGCCGTGGCCAATCTCAAGGCCCGCGCTACGGTCGAGATGATTCCCGATCCCACGGCGTCCAATGCGATTTCCGCTTCGAGCTTTGGCCATGCCTGGCACGCCTTGGAAGAAAAGATCGTTCGCGATCTGATTTTGGCGGGT
>JAYVCO010000179.1:0-8484 GCA_043749935.1 Planctomycetia bacterium | reverse complement strand
CTTCTCACCGCGCTTTGTCCCACGCCCTCTGCCCCTCCCTCATGGCTTCAACCGCCAGCAATTCACAACCGGCCACTGCGCGCTCCTCGCACGCTGCTGACAGTGCTCGGCCGCTCACGCGCCTGGGCGCGTGGGATCTGGTTCGCTTGGTTGGCGAGGGGCAGCTTGCGAGCGTGTTTCAGGCTCGGCCCGTCGGCAGCGATGCAAGTCAGCCGGCGTGTTACGCGGTCAAAGCCCTGCGGCCGCAATGGCAGGACGACCTGCGCGGCATTTCCACGTTGGCCCGCGAAGTCCAAGTCGGCCGAAAAGTAACGAACTCACACCTGGTGCCCATCTTGGCCGGCCAGTTGGACCACGCACCGTATTACCTGGCGATGCCGCTGCTCGAAGGAACTACGCTTTGCGAATATTTGCGACAACAACCACAAGTGGATCTGCCCGTCGCGTTCTGGATCGTTCGCCAGGTCGCCGAGGCGCTCGATGCCTTGCACCAGACCGGCTGGATGCACTCCGACGTGAAGCCGAGCAATATTTTCGTGTCCCCTACTGGCCACGTAACGCTCTTTGATCTGGGTTTCGCGCGGCACGCGGACGAATGCAGCTCGATCGCCGATCGCGTGGTGCTGGGCACGGTCAACTACATGGCCCCCGAGATGCTCTCATCGTCCACGGGGGGCGACATCCGAAGCGACGTCTACAGTCTGGGCGTCACCTTGTTCGAAATCTTGACCGGACGATTGCCGTTTGATGGCGACGATATTGGCGAATTGGCCGCGCACCACCGCCAGGATCTGCCCGGCGACGTGCGTGCCCAGGTGCCGCATTTGCCCACCCGTGCAGCTCGGCTGGTGCATCGCATCCTGGCCAAAGACCCGCTGCGACGCCCGCTGCCTCGCGAGGTCATCGATCGCCTCGTCCGGCTCGAAGTCGAAACGTTCGACGAGCGGTATGCGGTGGCGTAATCGCCCGATCGCCCAACGTCAGACCGGCGGACGCGCGCGGCGGTAGCTCAGATCGAGCAAGTCGACGGGGTGGGCGACCCACAGTTTTTCGCCGCGCGAACGGGCTTCGCGGGCGATTTGCAACAAGCAGCCGGCGTTGCCGGTAATTACCACGCGGGCACCGGTGCTAAGAATGTTGTTGAGCTTTCGCTGGCTGAGTTTGCCCGCCATTTCCGGTTCGGTCAGGTTGTAGGTGCCGGCCGCGCCGCAGCAGAGCTCGGTTTCTGGCAATTCTTTCAGTTTCAAACCGGGGATCTTGCCCAATAGCCGTCGCGGCGCCTCACGGATTCTTTGCGCGTGCCCCAAGTGACAAGCATCGTGATAGGTCGCCGTCAGTGGGATCTCACCCGGCGGCGCGATCAGGCCGAGTTGATCGAGAAACTCGCTGATGTCTTTGACCTTGTGAGCAAACTTTCCTCGCGCCGTCTGGCTGCCGTCGTGCCAATGATGGCCATAGTCCTTGAGCATCGCTCCACAACCGGCCACGTTCACGATTACCGCGTCGACGTCGTCACAATTGAACGCCGCGACGTTCGTATCGGCGAAAGCCCTGGCCGGATCGCTGCTGCCCGCATGAAAATGGATCGCGCCGCAGCACGACTGGTTCCGGGGCACGATCACATCGCAGCCATTTTCTTGCAGCACGCGGGCCGTGGCCCAGTTGGTCGGGCGAAAGATCGCGTCGGCGACGCAACCTGTGAAGAGCGCGACCCGCGCACGCTTGACGCCGATTGCAGGCAGAAACTCTGGCAAAGCCGGTTGCGGTTTGCCAAGCGGCGGCAGCATCTGCGCCAATTGTCGCAAGCGGGGCGGCAGCAGGCGAAACAGGCCCAGCGACTGCGCCAGCCGATCGAGCCTCAGTAGTTGCGCCCAGCGAGCTGGTGCAATAGCCGCCCGCATCCGTTCGGGATAGGGAAACAGCCGGAACAGAATCCAGCGATGAAACCAATCGTCTGATTTCTGTTGTCCATCGCCAGTGTGCTCCATCGCCACGCGAAACGGCTCGATCAGTTTCCCATATTGCACGCCCGAGGGGCACGCCGTCTCACAGGCTCGACAATCGAGGCACAATTCCAGATGGCGCCGCACCTCGGGAGTCAGATCCAGCCGTCCGTCGGTGACGCTGCGCATCAGATAGATGCGTCCCCGCGGGCTATCGTTTTCGTTGCCGGTTTCGACATACGTGGGACAGGCCGCGGTACACAGACCGCAGTGTACGCAGTCGAGAAACAGACCATACTCGATCCCCGCGCCGGGATTGACCACCGGCATGGGGCTCGATTCGTGTGGTTGGTCGGCGGACTGTTTCATCGCGGGGCTCACAGGTTGGCGTACACAAAGCGGCCCGGATTCAGCACGCCCTGGGGATCGAACTTCGCTTTCACCTTATCCATCCAAGCCGTGGCCGCGCACGCGCCGCCCCATGCTGCCTGGCGAGTGAGGCCCGCGAGCGCGCTAGAAAGGACCACGGCATGGCCGCCAGCCAATTGGGCCGCGGGCTGAAGGCGACCGATCAACACGCGCGAAAGATCGCCGGCGTCGAACTTGGCGAACCGGGCGATCACGATTCCATTGCCCGCGTGAGCTTGAATCGACGCGTGGGGATCCAGTTTGCGATTCAGCTCGACATATTCGACCGTGCGGCTGGGCAGCACGCTGGCCTTCACAACCAGCGGCGCACCGGGGACGGCCGGAAACTCACGTAACGCTTTCCACGCTTCGACGGCTTGCTCATTGACGATCGAGCGGCACTGGGCAAGTCCCAACTCGCGCCACTCCTGGGTCAACTGGCCGGTCATCCAGCGCACTTCCCCGGCGGTGCCTTCCAATCCCACAACTAATCGTCCGATCGAGTTACTGTCTGCCGGCCCAAACGCCGCGATGTCCTGCCAATGTGGACCCACGAGCAATTCAACCGCCGAAGGCGTCGTGGCGGAATTGACCAATGCGGCTAGCGCTCGCTCGGTGGACACTGCGTTGGGCAAGTCGCAAACCAGCAACTGGGAACTCTCGGGCAGCGGCTTGATTTTGAGAGTGACCTGAGTGATCACGCCGAGCGTCCCCATCGAGCCGGTGAGCAGTTTGCAGAAATCGTATCCGGCCACGTTTTTCACGACTCGCCCGCCCGCCTTGAACGGCGTGCCGCGACCATCGATAGCGCTGATCCCGATCACATAATCGCGCAGCGTGCCATAGCCATATCGCCGAGGGCCGCTCGTGGCCGTGGCGATGGCCCCCCCCAAGGTGGCGCTGGCTGGCTGCGGCGCATCGATCGGCAGCCATTGGCGCTCCTGCGCCAGCGCGTTGGCCAGCGCCTCCATCGTGATCCCGGCCTCGACCGTAATCGTCATGTCGCGCGCCGGGTAGTCGATCACGCGATCGAGCCTGGAGAGCGACAGCCCGATACCGGGCCTTGTCGGGATCAATCCATAATCCAAGCTCGTGCCGCCACCGATCGGATAGACGGCCGCGCCGCGGCGGTGCGCTTCGGCCACAAGCGCCGCCAGCGAAGTCTGATCCACCGGCTCGTGGGTTTCGGTCAGCGGCAAAAGATCGGCAACAATACTCATTCTGTTCTCTCAAACTATACGCGGACACGCGATGGCTCAGAGCGAGGCGCGTCGCCCAGGGTGCTTTTGTTCCAGGCCGCAAGCACCCGCCGTGGGCAACATTTTCGCCGGGCTCAAACGGTTATGGGGATTGAATGCCTCGCGCAACTGGGTCATCGCCGCCAGGTCGTCGTCGTTGAACAGCTTGCGCATGAAACTGATTTTTTCCACGCCAATGCCATGCTCTCCCGTTACGCTTCCGCCACAGGCGATGCACTCGTCCAAAATCTCGCCGCTCGCCGCCAGCACGCGCTCGACTTGTGCCGCGTCGCGTTCATCGAACAGCAGAATCGGATGGATGTTGCCGTCGCCGGCGTGAAACACGTTAACGATGCGGATGTCGTACCGCTGCCCGATCTCGGTGATGCACTTCAAGATGTGCGGCAGCTTGGTGCGCGGCACCACGCCGTCTTGCGTGCAATAGCTGGGGCTTAGCCGGCCCACGGCGCCGAACGCCTGCTTGCGGCATTTCCAGAGCAACAGCCGCTCTTGGGCATCGCGTGCCTGGCGCACTTCGCGCGCTCCGCATTGCATGCACAAGGCAATGATCCGATCGCGTTGCTCGTCGAGCCCGGCTTCGAGTCCATCGACTTCGATCAATAGAATCGCCTTGGCATCGAGCGGAAAGCCGAAATGGAAAGCGGCTTCCACGGCCACGAGGATGCCTTGGTCCATCATTTCCAAAGCGGCCGGGATGATTCCCGCGCCGATGATCTCGCTGATCGAGTTCGTGGCGTCATCGGCCGAATCGAAAACGCCCAGCATCGTGCGTATGCCCGCGGGATTTTTGGTCAAACGAACCCAAACCTTGGTGACAATCGCCAGCGTCCCTTCGCTGCCCACCAAAACCCCGGTCAGGTCGAGTCCGGCGGCGTCCTCGGTGGGTCCGCCGAACTGCACGATCGAACCGTCGGACATCACGGCTTCGATACCCAGCGTGTGATTCACTGTGACGCCATATTTGAGCGTGTGCGGGCCGCCCGAGTTGGTGGCCACGTTGCCGCCGATCGTGCAGGCGCCCTGGCTCGAAGGATCGGGAGCGTAGTGATAGCCGGTTCCTTTGAGTGCGTTGGTCAGCCAGACGTTGACCACGCCCGGCTCAACGACCGCGTAACGATCGCGCAGATTGATTTCCAAAATCTGTTTCATCCGCGTCATCACGATCATCACGCCGCCGCCCACCGGCAGACAGCCACCGGCCAGGCTGGTGCCCGCCCCGCGCGGCAGGAAAGGCAACTCGTGCTCGTTGCAAATCTTGACGATCGCCGCCACGTCGGCGGTCGAGCGTGGAAAGACCACCACGTCCGGGCAGTTCTTTTCAATCACAAACCCATCGCACTCATAAACCACCAGGTCCGAGTGGGCCGCCAGCACGTTTTCATCGCCGATGGCTTGTCGCAATTGGTCGGCGACGGGAAGTAACGCGGTGGAAATCAACGGTCCGATCCTCAAACGAGGGCTCGTGCGATGGGCAGATAAACCTTGATTATAGTGCCAGCGCTCGGGGAAACTAGGCGGGCCGAGCGCGATCGGGCGTTGAATTGGCTGGGAAATTGGCGTCAAGGGGTCGGCGCGTGGACCGCAGGCCTATTTCTCGCAGTCTATTTTTTTATCACTTCTATTTTTTTACGGGCCTGCCCAGCCGCTTTTCCACGCTGGCCACTTTCGCGTCGAGCGCTCCGCCGTGGCCTTTGCGATAATCGAGCTTGGCGGAGACCGAAACGCGATCGCAATCTTTGGCTACCGCTTCGATGCACTGCTTGAGCAGGCTCAACAGCGGGTCGAGATCGCCCTCGACCACCGTGCCCATCGCGTGCAGCCGATAGTCCAACCCGCTCTTGTCAATCAGGTCCACGCAGCGCGCTACGTACTGGCTCACGCTTTCACCGACCCCCAACGGGCTAATACTAAATTCGAGGAGTGCCATCGCGCCTGCTCCTTTCCCAACAAAGCGACATCGTGATTTCCCTATTGCATCGTCAGCCAGGCGACCATGCACTTGCTGACCTTGTCGGCCGCGTCTTGCTGCACGAAGTGGTCGGCTTCGGGAATCGTGATCAGCGTCAGATCCTTTTCGACCCACTTCCAAGTGTCGTTCAACGCCCCGGGCAGCAGGGCCTTGTCCTTGAGACCATGAAACATTAGCACCGGGCACTTGATCGGTGGAAACTCGTTGGCTTCCGTGGTCGTGTACGGCTCGCGCGGATAGTTGGCCTTGTAGTAGCTGAGCATGCCTTCGATGCTCGATCGCTTGAAGGCTTCCAAATACTTCTTCTTGGCTTCCGGATCCTTGACCCAAAACGTCAAGAATTCCGGCGTGACCTGCGACGCCGCATTTTCTTTCTGAAAATTCCGAGCGTACTGCGAGTTCTTTTGCTGTTCGGGGTTGTTGGCTAGCTCGCGCTGCAGACCTTTGGGGTGCGGCAGGTTCAAGATGATGAGCTTGTCGGTCTTGTCCGGAAAGGTCATCGCGTAGGTCCAAGCGACGATGCCGCCCCAATCGTGGCCGACGATGATCGCCTTGTCCTGCTTGAAGTGCTTGACCACCGCGTCGATATCGCCGACGAGCTTGGTCATCTTGTAGTTTTCGACGCCCGTGGGCTGGTCGCTCTTGTTGTAGCCGCGCATATCGAGCGCCACGACCTGGAAGTGCTTGGCGAGCTCCGGCATCTGCGCGCGCCACGTGTACCAATAATCGGGAAAGCCATGGATCATCACCACCAGCGGGCCCTTGCCCATCGTCACGTAGTGCAGCTTGACGCCGTCGGAATCGACGAAGCCCTCCTCGCCCATTTCCTCTCCCGCGCTGGCCTGTTGCACGCTGAGTGCCAAGATCGCCGACAATGTCAGGATTCCAAGTTTGAAGATCATCTGAGTTTTCTCCGCGGGAGTTCTGGCAAAAATTCGGTGCGAGCAATGCCCCGCTCCGGCAAATCAGGCTATCCGCTGGCCGATCCCGATGCAAGTTTCCGGTTCCCATCCGCTTGCGGCTTAGCACCGTTCCTTCATAGAATACCCACTTGCCAAAACGCGACACACGGTTCGCCGAATTCACCCCATGCTGACTATGCACCAACAATCGATTGCTGGCGTCACCCCCGCTGAAACGCGGGAAGTGACTATCATGACCGTGTTTCCCACGCTTGGCGCCACCGCGTCGGGCCGGCTGATGGGCCGGCTTTGCGAGGTTCGAACCGGCTTTGGCTTTTTCAACCTCGGCAAACTTTTTGCCCTGCTGCTGATCCCCTTCGCCATCGGGCTGTTCTTTTTCATGCTGATGCCGTTCGTGATCCGTCGCTATCGGCTGACGAATCGCCGGATCGTCGTCCAGCGGGGCCTGACGGCCGTCGACGAACGCTGGGTCGATTTCGATCGCTTTGACGCGATTGATGTCGAAGTTCTGCCCGGGCAAGAATGGTTTCCCGCCGGCGACCTGGTATTCCGCCGCGGCAACATCGAGACGTTTCGCCTGGCTGGAGTATCGAGGCCGGAGACGTTCCGCCGCACTTGTCTGAGTGCAAGGGCCGGCTATCTCGGAGCTCGCGTTGGTAGGGGTTGAAGTAGGGATTAGGGGTTGGGGATTAGGGATTAGGGATTAGGTAAAGACCAAATACCCGGAATCGATCGCAGTTCTGATCTCTCCTGCTAATCCCCAACCCCTATTCCCTACTCTCAGGCCAACTCGGCCAGCATCATTCGCAGTGCCGCCGCCGACGTTGCGGCTGGCAGCGACGCTAAATCCTGTGCTTGCCCGGCGGTTTGCGACAGGTCGAGCGGCAGGTGAATGAAGGCCGACTTGGTGGAAAGCGCCATGCGTTCCGACAAATAGCAGGAAAAGTAGAGCGTCGCGTTGCACAGATACGTGCCGGCATGATACGAGACCTGGGCCGGAATTCCCCGCTCGCGCAGTTGCACCGACCACTCGCCCAGCGGCAACGGACTGCGATAGGCGATCGGTCCGCCATCGACCAGCGGCCGGAATTGATCAGGTGACTGGCCGCCCGACCCGCCCACGTTGATCGCAATCGATTCGAGCTGAATTCGCGTCGAGCCCGGCGCCTGGCCCAAGTGCAGGGCATAGTCGTAGTTGGACCTCAGATCGTTGGCCAGCTTTTCCTTGACGGCGGCGAAATCGACCGGATAGAGCCGAGTCGTGATGGCCGGTTCGCCCGGCAAATCCTGGGTCAATTGCACCAACGACAGCCAACTGGAATTGGCTTGCCAGCGATCGTAGGGCTCAAAGGCCGTTAGCAGAACCGAAGTCATGAAGGAAGGTCATCCGTTCTGGCTGAGGGCGATTGCGTGGGAAATCGCCGGAGGATTTGGACAATCGTAACCTTTGAAACCATCGTTGCACAACACTCGGCCGTGTTTCTCCTTCTCCCTCTGGGAGAAGGCCGGGATGAGGGCGAATAATGATGTGGGCCGATAATTCGGGCTCCCTCACCCTAACCCTCTCCCAAAGGGAGAGGGGACGCAAAATGCCGGTTGCTCTCCCAAAGGGGCAAGGGCTACTGTCAAGTTTTGTCCATTCGTTCGAGGATGGTTTACACCGGACCAGGAAAGATCATAATCGGTGCCAGCCGCCATTCGATCAATGCACGCATGTTCCCAGTGGGCCAGATCCATGAGCACTGCCGTCAAACCCACGCTGCCAACTCGACTGGTATCGCTGGACGCCTATCGAGGGCTGACGATGCTGGCCATGGCGTCCGGCGGGCTCGGCCTGCACCGTGTGGCGCAAAGCTTTCCCGATAGCAGCGTGTGGCAGGTCATCGGATATCAGTTCGAGCACGTTCCCTGGGTCGGGTGCGCGTTGTGGGATCTGATCCAGCCGTCGTTCATGTTCATGGTCGGCGTATCGATGGCCTACT
>JAYVCO010000178.1:0-13201 GCA_043749935.1 Planctomycetia bacterium | reverse complement strand
CCTGTGCGTGCCACTGGCTTTGCCAGTGTTTTGAAGGCCAGCACTGGCAGAGCCAGTGGCACACCGGCGGAAGAAACTTTCGGGAACAGGCACTAGTAGCCCTCCTGGTGCATTTCTGTCCATCGGGATAATGTCTATTTTCTGATCTCGGCGCTCGTCGAGGCAATAGCGGACCATGGAGTAATTCATGAGTGTAAAAGTATTGGTAGCTGACGACCACGAAGTCGTGCGAACGGGATTGGTCAGCTTGTTGGCTGGTTCGGACATCCAAATCGTGGCCGAGGCTTCGAATGGAGCCGATGCCTTGAAAATGGCGGTCAAGCATCAGCCCGACGTTGTTTTGTTGGACATTCGCATGGCCGACAGCGATGGTCTCGAAGCCTTGGACAAGATTCATCGCGAAGTGCCCAACACCCGAGTGGTCATACTTTCGACGTATGACAACCCAACATACGTAGCCCGATCCGTAGCCTTGGGGGCCAGCGACTATGTGCTCAAAGGCGCGAGCCGGCAAGAGTTGATTTCGACGATTACGGACGCGGCCGGCGGCAAGTCGCCCTCGAAGTTCGGCGAGCTGCAAAAAGTCGCCGGCGCGATGAGCAAGAACGGCACCTTGCCCAATGATGATGAAACGCCGCTCACGAATCGAGAAACCCAAGTGTTACGCCACGTCGCTTTGGGTTTGAGCAACAAGGAAATCGGACGCTCGCTGACAATCAGCATTGAGACGGTCAAAGAGCACGTGCAGAACATCCTGCGAAAGATTTCCGTGACGGACCGCACTCAGGCCGCCGTGTGGGCCGTGCGCAAAGGTCTCGTCTGAGTTCTTGCACAGCCCCCGGGGGATTCATGACCTCGCCGGCGCGTCGGAGCTAGTTCGCTCGAGGATGGGCGCGCTCATAAGCGGCTCTCAGGCCCGCCGTGCTGACGTGCGTGTAAATCTGCGTGGTCACCAGGCTTTTGTGGCCTAACAATTCTTGCACGCTACGGATGTCGGCTCCGCGATCCAGCAAGTGCGTGGCAAAACTGTGGCGTAACGTGTGGGGAGTGGTGCGACGATCGAGTCCAGTGGTCCGCAGATGCTTTTCGAGCATTCGTCCGACGCTACGGGTCGTCAGTCGGCGGCCGAACTTATTAACAAACACTGGCGCCTCCGGCCCGCTCTTTTCCCGAGCCGAGACGCGGCGCACCGCGAGCCAGGCCTTCAAGGCTCCCTTAGCGTAGGAGCCGACGGGCGCGATACGCTCGCGTCGCCCCTTGCCCCTCACGCGCAACGTTCCGCCCGCAAAATCCAAATCCGCCACATTGAGCCCGGCCAGCTCGCTGACGCGTAGTCCGGCCGAGTAAAGCACCTCGAGAATCGCCCGATCTCGCAAACCCGATGGTTCGCTTGCGACGGGAGCGCTTAACAGGCGTTCGATGTCTTCCGACGTCAAGAAGTGAGGAAGTGAGCGCGCCTTTCGCGGATTGCGCAGCGGTTTGGCCGGGTTTGCCTTGGTCCAACCTTCGCGCTGCCCAAAGCGGAAAAAGCTCCGCAGCGAGGCGAGGCGTCGCGCGATTGTCGTTTTGGCATAGCCCGCTTCGTGCAGCGCGGCAATATATCCACGAAGCTCGACCGTACCGATGTTGCGCGCAATCGGCGCGCTGCCCACCAAGTCAGTCAGATAATCGACGAGCGCGATCAAATCTTCGCGGTAGCTTTTGATGGTCAGCTCGGAAGCATTACGCTCGACCCGCAGATATTGCAAGAACCGGGCAACGGCGGTTTGCATCAAAAGAGGCCTCTAGTAATCGGCGCGAGACGAGCGATCAGGCTTCGTCCGCGTCGCTCGGCATCGGCAGGTCGAAGCGGCGGCTCGAGGTCGCCTTGCGGCTCTCTTGACGAATCTTTTGGCTCAGTACCGCGGCGTCATACCAGGTGAAGCTCAACTCGGGGTTCGAAGCATATCGCCCCAACACCCGCAACGTCTCGGCACGGCTCGAATCGTCATATAAGAAAACATAGCGCTCCGCACCCTTCACCAAGGCGAGGACGTTGATGTCTTGATTCACGACCGGTTACTCCTTGAGTGGGGCGCAATTCAGCGGACCAGGTTCGAGAGTTGGGCTTTGCCGCATTTCGCCCAGTTGCTCTAGCCCTACTTATCGGCCTTTCGACTAGCGCCACACTACTCGTGTTTCGCACAGCGCTGGTCGAACCTTGCGCACCGAGAATGCCTGGTGATGTCAGCAGACGTGAATAAGTGCGTGGCTGCTACCGAGATAAGCGTGCCAAGCGGCCGCGTCCGAAGACCTGTATGAAAAATTCAATGACTCGGAAGCCCTCGAACAAACTCGTTCACGGCCCATAGATGGTGTGCTTTCGTTGCCGTGGCACCGGTGATTGCCGAGCTATGTAAGCGTGATGGCGGCACTATCGCGGTGCCGGAGCACTATCCAGACTGCCATCTCAGCCCGGCGATTCGATCCATTTGCGAGGGTCGTACGGCCGATGCCACGACCGAATCCTTGTCTTCGGCATCCTTGTCTTCGGCTTCGTGACTCCCGATCTCGGTGCGAGTCGAGCCAGACAAACCTGGCAAAGTCAAGTTGGCTTATCGGCACATTCGACAGACACGCTGCAAATTAAAACGAGCGGAGAGCGGCTCATGGCGCAGCTAGCAACCCAGCGGCCCGTGTGCAATGGGCTCGCTAGGTGAGGTGACGCATGCTGGAAAGCCCGATGGGTTCGCGGCTGGCGAAGGGTTCGCCATAGGCAACGCCTATGGACCAGCCCCAAAATGCGGCCTGGTCCCGAAGCTGGTCGAGAAACGTGGGAGCCTCGGTCGGACGTCCGGTAATGAATTGGCTGCGATAGCACTCGATCGCGGCTAATTTCTTGGCCCAAAATCGACTAATGTCCAGCACGAAAGCCGGTGGCTCGACCAGCCTCAAGTGCACGCAGTTGTAGTAGAGAATCCGCGACGGATGGTACGGCTCGCCGGGAAGATCGGATTTGGTGAGCTTCGACCAGAAGCGAGCGGCTTCGATCAGTTCGACGGCAGCAACGTGATCGGGGTGTGCATCGACCCAGTAGGGAGCAAAAATCAAGCGGGGCTTCAATCGTCTAAAAACTCCGGCCAACAAATGGCGAGCTTCGAGGGAGGCTTGCAGACTGCGGTTCGGAAGTCCCAAATTGCCCCGCCAGTCGAGCCCCAGAATCTCGGTGGCTGCCGCGGTCTCCTGAGCACGGATCTCCAGGCTGCCAAACGGGGTCGGCTCGCCATCGGTTAGATCGAGGACGCCAACCTTGAGTCCGTCGGTCTTATACTGCAAAATCGCCCCTCCCATGCCCAATTCGGCGTCGTCAGGGTGCGGAGCCACGACCAGGACGTCCAGTTTGCAGAATTCAGGTAGGGCACTCATAGGAAGTCGTTGAAGATTGCCGGGAAAAACGCCATGCTGCCAGAAATTCGTTGAGAAACGTGACGCAGCTTACCAAAACTACATAAAAAGTATCTTGATCGATCCCACAAATGCGTTATCTTAACCCTCATTGGAGTGGTTATAGAACTTGATTGCCCGCCTGGGTAGCCCCGACAAAGGGCGTCTAGGCGTCGGGAGCGTCTAATGAGGCCGACGAGAGCAAACTGCTCACGTACACTTGTAACCTGCACGGGTAATCCGCTGTCCCCACTGCGCTCTTGTGCCGCGCGGTTCGACAATTGCCACAGCGATAGCGGGCGCGAAAATAACCGGCCCTGTACCGGCAAGCGCGCATCGAACCCAATGGCGCACTTGACGCCGGCTACTCCCCTAGCCCGATCCGCGTCGCCTGAAATTCGTTCGAGCGAATGAACGGCTGCAGCAAAGTTCGCCTCCTTCGGCCGGCCCAATAGGACAGTGCCAACGAGATTGCGCCGCAAAGGGCCAATGTCTCGCCTGCCGGTTCTGGCACATTCATGATTGTTGCCGAAAACAATCCAGCGATTTGGCTATTCGCGGCATCAAGGTTCGCGATCGAGGGCATCGCCGCCGGCGAGCCTTGGATCAGTTGGTTAATGACTTGCAATGCGTCGAGCGGACTGAGCAAGCCATCGCCATTCACGTCAATGAACGGCGGAACCGAGTCATTAAGAGTCGGTACGCTGAGCGAATGGGCGCCGGTCGAAATGAGCGCGTTGATCACTTGCAACGCGTCGAGCGGCACGACGCTGCCACCGTTGTCGACGTCCGTCGAAACAAACGGATTGTGCCAGGGGTGCGCCGTCGGAACAATATTGAATTGGAAACCCGAGTCGCTGAATGGCGCGCCGCTGTAAACGAATGTTTGGCTGATCGTCGCATCGGCCAGTTGTGCCAGTGATTCTTGACTATCGAATCCGAAGCCTCTCAGCGTGTGTCCTGAAGTCAGCGGGCCGCTGTTGTTAACCCATTGAATGGCGAAACCATTGGGAGCGTTGCCACCGGTAATAATGGCGGACCAACCCGGCGGCGAAACGATGTTCGTCGGAGCGATCGTCATGAAGTCGTGCCCCGGTATCCAGGCGTACCAAAGCGTGCCGACATTCGTCGTGCCCGAGTTTTGCAGGTCAATGTCGTAGCGAAACGTGCTCGCATCCACTTGCCGATAGAGCAAGGTGCCCGACGCGATTTCGGCGGCAACACTTGTCGAGGGTTCCAGCATGCTGACCAGCCCAGCCAGGATCCCGAGAAGTGCGAGTATTGGCCGTGTGCTTAGACTCCGAAATTCGCCCGTGGCGTCCGTTTTCACCTGTCCCCATTCAATGCCATTTCGCAATGGCGAAGTAGAATCAATCTGGCGCATGGCTGGCCTCTGTCCGAAAGCGATCGAGAAAACGACGTGATCTGACTTGGGTGTCTGGTCCTTGCCTCGAGGACCGGCTTTATTCTACTTGACGAATCCCGGGGATCCAACAAGGAGACCCCCAACGGAACGTCAGCGCAAGTAGCTTCACCTCCTATTAATTGCTTGCGCGGTCCAATTCCTTGCAAATCAGCTCCAGTTGTTCGGGCGTAAGATCTTCCAGCGTGGAACGGTCAATCTGCGTATGCCGATCTAGCAACGTGGGCCTCACGGCATCGCCGGGAGCTTCGAGATCGAAAAATGACGTCGCAAGCAAGCGAGCACCCAGAAAACAACTCCCGCGGAGGTCGGCCCCGCTCAAATTGGCACCTTCCAAATCGGTATTTCGGAAGCTCGCATTCCGCAGATCGGCCCCTTGCAAATGCGCGTTCGTCAGATTGGCCTCGTCGAAACAAGCTTGCTGTAAGCAACAATTGCGGAAATCAGCGTCTCGCAACAAGGTTCCCACCGCGCGTAATCCGCTCAGGTCCCGAGCCCGGGCATTGAGGCTACGCAAATCGCGGCCGGAGATTTCGCGGCGTTCTAGGATCTCATGGGCCGCGCTTTTGGTGATCTCGGCGGCGATATAACGCTGCTGTAGCCAAGGATCCGCAGTGTTGTGATAACCGGCCGTGGCCTCCCAGAATCCAAGGCGATCTTCCCGTAGTACCTCGATGCGCTCGAGCCATTTCAAGCTCTTGTATAAATATCGACCCGGCACAATCATCCGAACGGGCCCGCCACGCAACGCGCTGAGTGGCTGTCCGTCGACCGATAACGCGATCAAGGTTTCTAACTTCAAGATCGCGTCAATGGGCAATGATGTGCTGTGATTCCGACTGCTGCGCGAGACGAACGAGACGAAGCGAGCGGCCAACGTCAGCCCGGCTTTGTCCAGCACGTCCATTAATGGCACACCGGAGAAACGCACTCCCAATTTGCTCCAGCGTGTCACGCAGTGAAGATCGATCGTTTGCTCTCGCTGGGGCAAGCTTCGCAAATCATCGAGCGAGAAGCGAAGCGCCCGCGTCACTTCCCCGTCGACCGTGACGTGCCAGATGGCATCGTCGACGCGTGGGCCGGTTTCTCCCACGGTAGGCCACTTTCCGGAGGCAACCAACTGCTGACCCGGCGGAAGGTGAGGCGGCTGCATCGCAGTTTCAATCCTGTTTGTCGACGACTGGATTCCCGCGAGCCAAAGGCCAACTAGTGCGGGAAGATTACTTAGCCAACCAGCTTTTGACCGATGCGATAGATTTCCTCGACGTCGAGGATCTGATCGTTGGCTTCGAAAAGCTGGCGAATTGCGGCTTTGTGAATTTTCATTTTGGCGCCTCCGACCCCGATCGCGCCATAACAATGAACGCCCCCGCGGGAAGTATCCTTATCCGTGAGTTCAATGCCTTCCAATCCTGCGGGCGCCACGGCGCTCAAGTCGATCGCGACCACGAGCTGTTTGCTATTGGCCCGACCTGCGGCCGAGAGGAGTTCAATTCCTGGCGCGCCGGCGGCAATCACGATTGTCGCGTCCTCCGCCGCTGCTGCCGCCTGGGACAATGAGTTGGTTTCCACCGCAGTCAGTTGCGCGCCAGGAATCTTGGCGGCCACGGCGTCGCAAACCAACTTGGCACGCTCTCGATTGCGCGAAGCCACTTTCACTCGCGCCCCCTCCATGGCCAGTAATCGCACGACGCGAGAGCCCACAGGGCCCGTGGCCGCGAGCACGACTGCCTCGGCATTTGCCAGTGGACAGTGCTTGGCAGCCGCTAAGACGGCGGCCGCGGCCGTCGTATTGGCTCCGTTCGAGTCGAGCATCACCGAAACACGCATCGGACCAAAAAAAGTGCTGCTGATTTGAGCCAAGATCGCTTCGCCCGTCGAAACTTCACAGCCGCCGATGAATATTGCCGTCGAGCGCAAGTCGTCGACGCCGCGAGTGAAAATGGCTCCATACACCAGATCGCGCACCTGGGAAACCTGCACGCCGGCATGTCGAAATAAGTGGTCCACCCCGGAATCAACCGCCACGACTCCGTCGAACACGCTCGCTTGCGCATCGCCGTCCAACTGCAGCAGGATCTTCGATTTGCTCATGGCACTCTGTCCTGTTCTGGATTCTCGGATGACGATTCGCTTGGGCCAGGACGTTCTATGAATCAGTGACCTTCTATAAAGACAGCCCGCGGACTTGTGAGCCCGCGAGCTGTCTGAATTCTCGAAATCCGCGGGTGATTTGACTAAAAGCCCCGGAACGGATGAGCCGCCTTGTCCTTGCCGGCCAGCATTTCTTGCACGCTGGGCTTGCCTTTCATGGCGCTGGCAATCGCATCTTTCGTGGCTTGGTAATTGAAATCGTAGATCTTCTTGTCGACTTCGGCGGCCGGATGAATGAACACGCCACACACGATGACCAGGTCTTCAGCCTGAGCCGCCGGAATGATACCGTCGGCGACCGAATCGGCCACGGCCTTGGCCACCGCAGCTTGCGCTGGACCAAACATTTGCACGGCCTGTTTCATGCCTTTGATAGTCACCTTGGTGACCAACACAGTCGCCGGTTTGACGGCCAGGTTCGGAGTCAAGACGGCCAGCAGGTTCGAGTGTCCTTCGCTTTGGCGAGCCAAGGCATTTGCAAATGCGGCACCCACGGGACCATCTTTGGTGCCGATCAGCAAATCGATGTGAGCAATTTCGTTTCCTTCGCCGAATAGGGCTTCGCCAATGAACATGGACATAATTCACTCTCCATCAATGCGTGTTTGCAGTGTAGTTAAGGGTGACTTGGATGAACGAGGCACAGGGACTACCGCCAACTCTCTCGCCTATGCCGAAGCCCACAACCATAACAAACGACAGCGTGTTTGCAAGCGCCCCTGCGCGCGGCGGTAAAATAGGGCAACTTTTCCGCCACCAGAGGGTTGAACACAGGCCACTTTCTGAACTAAGGTAAACGTCCTTACCTGAGACGTGGTTCCGGGCCGTCCCCAAGCCAATGACTGGCTTTGTGCGGCAACAACCCCCGGCGGCCGCGACATGGGGCCCTTCGCGGTCCACGGTCATGTGTGCTGTACACGCAACGTTTGCGATTGCGGCCACATTTTCATGTTCCCGTTCACACAGGAGAATACACCACGATGCTTGGAAGCTTAGCCAAACTCTGCGCCGGACTGGTTATCTCGATGGCTCCCCCGCAACCGGAGACTCCACCAGAACCGGCCCCCGCACTGCACCCGATCGAGGCCAGAGTCATCGAACGCACGAACGTCCAGCGTGCCCGATTCGGTCTGCGCCCGTTGGTCGTCGACTTGCGGCTCCTGCGGTCCGCGCGGCGCCATACTGCGTGGATGACCAATAACCGTTCGATGGTTCATACGAACCAGCCGGTCGGCGAAAATATTGCGATGGGACAGAACTCGAGCGGCGAGGTTATGAATTCGTGGATGGATTCGCCGGGGCATCGCGCTAATATCCTCAATCCGGGATATACCCGGATTGGAGTGGCGGCGTACGCGGCGCCAAACGGCACGATCTATTGGTGCCAGCAGTTCTTGCAATAATCGCGGGCAAGGCGCATCATGCCCAGTTCACCTACCAGCGACACCTATCAATGGAAGCCCAGCGACACCTATCAATGGAAGCCGGTTGGCACAGCAACCATTGCTGAACCGACACTGGGAATTTGTCACGCGTGAGTCGAGCCATCACGATTGTCGGCGCAAGCGCTCGCGCGGCGGCCTCGTCCGCCGCACGAGCAGGTTTTGCGGTCTACGCGGCCGATCTGTTTGCCGATGTCGACTTGCGGCGCGATTGTCAGGTGGCCATTGCCACAGCCTATCCTGATGGCCTGGCCCAAATCGTGGACGGGTCTCAACCCGGCGGCTGGATGTACACGGGCGCCCTGGAGAATCATCCATCGTTTGTCGACGAAATGGCCGTCATTCGCCCACTCTGGGGAAATGCTGGCAAGGTGTTGCGTGAAGTGCGCAATCCGCTGAAAGTCGCCGATGTTCTGCGTGGCGCCGGCATACCTTGCCCAGCGGTAGCCCGAAGCAGCGACTCGCTTTCGAGCGATATGCGTTGGCTCAAGAAGTCGTTGTATTCGGCTGGCGGTGCCAAAGTTTATCGATGGAATCCGCGGAGCGAACCGCCGGACTGTTTCGCAGATGATTACTTTCAGCAATACATTGAGGGGCAGTCCTGTTCGGCAGTGTATGTGGCCGACAAACGGAGCGACGTTCTGTTGGGTGTCACTCGTCAGCTCATCGGCTCGGCTTGGGCTGGCGCAAATGGCTTTCGCTACACCGGGTCAATTGGCCCCATCTCTCTACCAGATAGCGTGATGTCTCAGTTCGTCGCAATCGGATCAGCGCTGGCTCGGGCCTTCGGCCTGGTCGGACTCTTTGGTGTCGACGCGATCGTCAATCCTGAAGGTGTGTGGAGCGTCGAAGTGAATCCCCGCTACACGGCCTCAACCGAGCTGTTGGATCTGGCGTTCGGTTTTCAAGCCGTCGCGTTGCACGTCGACGCCTGCGAAAGTGGCACATTGCCGCAGGCTCCGCTGCCATTCAAGGGGCGATGCTTCGGCAAGGCAATCTTGTTCGCCTCGAAAGATTTCGTGATTTCGCCCAAGCTGAGTGCGAAACTCGAAGCCGAAAATGGATCAAAGCCGGCTCGATTGGCCGATATTCCGGTCACCGGCAGTATCATCCAGGCTGGTTGGCCCGTAATCACTTTATTGGCGGAAGCGACCGATGAGCCCACCGTGATCCAGTCGCTGCAACAGAGCGCCGCGGAAATCCAGTCTTGGTGGGCCGGTTAGAGAAACTGGCAATATCGGCCCGCAACAAGTCGGAAGCCTTCAGGTATTGGCGATCGCTTCGTCATTGGCCAACACCGGTTGAACAACGCCATTTTCGAGCCCGGGCTTCCAATTTCGTCCAGCTAATTTTGGCTCGAAATTCTCGATCCCTGCCAGCCGTGCAATTTCCGTCAGAAATCGCTTCGTGAGCTCGGGCAGCACGGTCTTGTCACCTTCGCGACCGTAAAACTCTGACAGATCGATCGGTGGACCGAGTACTACGCGGGCGTTGGCCGCCATGAAAAAGCTGCCCAGTGCCGTGCCGTCGTACGGTGCGCCGCTGACGTAACAAGGAATTACCGGCACTCTTGCTTTGAGCGCGATGAGCGCGGCGCCAGGTCGACCCGGCAACAGCAAATCGCCCGTCTCATTGACGCGACCCTCCGGAAACAGGCCCACCAGTCCGCCCTGCTGGGCCAGGCGAATCGCTAGTTTGGTCGCGGCCGTGTCGACTCCCGCACGATTGACGGGAATGCTCCCCAGCGCCTTGAACACGATCGACATTCCAGGCGTTTCGAAGTACTCTCGAGCCACCATCCAGTGTACGACGCGGTGTGTGCACAGTTGAATCAAAAGCGGATCGATCCCGCTGATATGATTACAAACAATCACTGCGCCCTGGTGGTCAGCGATTGGCAATGGCCCGCTGACGCGAGTCCGCCAGAGAACTCTGGCAAAAAAAGAATTCACCAGATACAAAAAGGATTGCAAAAAGGTGTAGTTCGTTTTGCGCCACCGGCGGAAAATCCAAAATGCGAGCGTGCCCGATAGCGTCAAGAAGATCGCCAAGGCTCGAAGGGCGGCCGGATCTTCCAGGAAATTCATCGAACGAATCCAAATTGAGCAGCGAGTGCGGATACTAGAATATATCTCGCAAAGTTTACACCTGCGAGACTAACGCGACGACGAACCCACGGTGCTTCTCACGGTAGGCGTGCGAAAGTGGAAAAACAAGCGAAATCGGCATGATTCTCGGAATTGTCAGCGATACGCACGGCCAGATCGAACTTACACGTGCCGCGGTGCGCATGCTCGAAAGCCTTGCGGTCGAACGCGTGATCCATTGCGGCGACATCGGCTCGCCCGAGATTGTCGGTCTTTTTCAGCAGTGGCCCTCGCACTTCGTGTTCGGCAATGTCGATACCGATGAACGCGCGCTACGCCGCGCGATCAAGTCTGCTGGCGAGACCTGCCAGGAACGCTTCGGCACGCTTGAGCTCCTCGGCCGGCATATTGCCTTCCTGCACGGTGATGATGCGGCATTGCTTCAACAAACGATCGCCGGCGACCGCTATGATCTCGTCTGCTATGGCCACACGCACGTGGCCGAGCAGCATCGCCAGGGCAAGACGCTGGTTGTCAATCCGGGAGCGATTTATCGAGCGCAGCCGCACACGCTCGCGATCGCAAAACTGCCACAGCTCGAAGTCACGCATATAACGATTTAGGCACAACCGAGAGTGCTCGCCCTGAGCACTAAAGAGTCGCGGCAACCGAACATTCCGCTTCAGCCAGCTAGTTTCGTGATCCGATTTACCGGCACGATGATTTCCGATTCCACCGGCCGATACCTAAACTGCATCAGATAAGCATCTTCGGTGGTATCATCGTAGTAATCGCGGAGCACGGAGACGGCTCGAAAGCCCAGTTTGCGGAAGAATAGCTGTGCAGGCAGATTAGTTTCGCGAACTTCCAGCAGGACGCGCGTGCGTCGCTGACTCGACAGTTTGGCGGTCAGCTTGCCAAGCATCTGCGTTCCGGCGCCGTGCCGACGGAACTCTTTGCCGACGGCGAAATTCAAGAGGTGCAATCGCGTCTTGTGCAGCTCGTAGATCATGAAGCCGACGACGCGCTCGCCATATTCGGCGACCATGCCAATGCAATTGCGCTGGCGCAAACAACGAATGAAATCCTCTTCGCTCCAAGGGAACTCGAATCCTTCGTGTTCAATGTCCAGCACTTCGGCCATGTCGCGCCGAATCATCCAGCGAATATGAACTCGCAGTTGCTGCTGCTTGGGATTCATTGTTGGCCTCCTGCCATCAGCCGCAACCCTTGGAAAAACTCGTAGCTCTCTCCGGCAAATCGAGTAGTCGGGGCGATTCGATGAACATCTTCGGCCGTTTGCCGCGACGCATCGGCCGCATCTCGCTTGGGTCGAGGCTGCTCGGTCTTCATTCCCGCGATCGCTCTCATAGCGTGCGCGGCGGTAAAGTACCAGAACACAAGCAACGTGCCAAGGCGAACTGGCCTGTTCTGAATCGCCCCAGCAAAGCGGTGCCGTGCATCAGCCTAGGGCGGAGCTAGCTGTTGCCCAGACTGACCTGGCAAACCCTACCCTCGACTATATCGGTTTGGGCCGTGGGTTGGCTTTTGCCAATAATAGGGGCGGGACTGTCCGGCCCAATTCAATTGGCCCGCAGCGGATTCTGCCGCCATTCCGTGGCCGGGTCGATAGTTTTTGGCGAGTCGCTCGACCAACTGGCAGTTGGCACAACGTGATGCTCACCCGGCCGAATCGCGGTCGTTCGCAGTGGATTCCCTCGTCTCTGAAAGTTACTGGACTGAGCGCTTCGAGGCCTGGTGACAGCTTGATCGGATGCCAGTGGCACCAGACCTGGTTCTTCACCCATGGGAAGCCGCTTGACGGTCGACGTTTCGGTCGCGGTTGCCGGCACTTGAGTGGTCCGCCATTGTCCGTTTACTTGCGAGATCGTGCTCTCTTTGGAGCTGATTTGAGTTGTTTGTAGCTGCAACTTCCTGATGCCCGAAGTCTTGTTGGGCTCCGGTTCGTCCTTGAAAGGATCTTCCTCGGGCATCGAGGGCGGCAGATCTTCCGTTGACGGAGCGGGCAACTCGACTTTGTCGGGCCCAGGCGGCAGATCTTGGCTTGTACTGGGCCGTCGAGGTGCGCCGTCGGGAACACCCATCTCGCCAGAATTGTCCTTGGGAGGTTCCGGCGCACTGTCGTCAAAAGGTGGAACCAGGGATGACTCTAGACTCTTCTCTGGCGTGGCTGGCTCGTTGTCGGTGGGAAACAACGGCACCTCTTCTGAGGGTGATATTGGCAAATCAGGTTCGACCTTTGGCAGCGGTTCCTTCTTGGCTGGCATCGGCAGGCTTTCGGGTTGCGGCTTGGCCGGCGTCGGCCCTTCGCTAGGCCATCGGCGCCAATTCGTCGGATAGTAGCCATAGGTGATTCGCCGCGGCGTACATCCACCCTCCGCACCGTTGGAACATTCCGCGGGCGGATACGTCGGCGCGCTCTGCGCTTGCCAGCAACTGCAAAGAAATATCACTGCGACGTACGCCACATTCTTTTTGTTCAGCAGCATCGGATGGCCTTATCCAAAAGGGAATGATTCGATCGCAATCAAATTTGAATTATTAAGCCGACAGTTCACGTTAAAAGCCTGAGCCGAGGCCGCTGAGTCCGAGTGGGAAGCGGTTCATGGTTTGGATGGCTTGGGCACCTAGCAAGCTGAAGCCGAAGACGC
>JAYVCO010000177.1:0-4591 GCA_043749935.1 Planctomycetia bacterium | reverse complement strand
TCCGCAGTCCCGTTAGTTCGCGGACGGCAAGTCCGGTCGAACTCTTCGACTTGGTCGTGTTCATCTGATATCTCCCATACGTAAAAACCAGCGGGGAAGCGTTCCCGGGAACACCCCGGAAAACCGTTCTCTCCCGCATACATATAGGAATGTCTTTTTGCGCGGAAAACCGGCCAAAAAAATTCCAGCCCACCCGAATTTCGAAATACCGGTCGGAAAATGGGTCTCCCTTTGCGGCGGAAGCGGCACATCGACACGTCGGGTGCGCCGCACCATTGCCTACGCTGTCTTTGTCCGTGTGCCTGGGGTACAATCCGGCTAGGACAATCAACTCGCTGCGGGAGTAACAGGCAATGCAAAACACTCGCGCTAGTCGGAAGTTGCCATGGTGGCTGGCGGGCGCTCTCTTTGCCGTGATTCTGGCAGGCAGCCTGAGTTCGTTGGCGCAGCAGCCGGGCAAAAAGCCCGACGTCCTGTATTACCGCCGCGTTGCCATCGACACGCGGGCGAACCATACGGACTCCGACGACAAGAAGTGGGCGGAAGAGCATTGGTCCGTCGGCAATTCTGGGAATGAGATTAGAATTCTCGATGGCAAGGGCTTGAACTACCCGGGATCGGTGTGGCAAGTCCAGCCCGACGCGGGCAAGGCCTCCTATCGCCAACTCAACAATGGGAAGCCGGAAGGCACGTTGGAGGTCACTTGGACGGTGCCGCCCGAGTACCTGTCCGCCGAGCAGGAATATCCACTATCCATCTCAGTGGTCGCCGAAGGGAATGTCTGGGGCGGGGCCAACTACTGGGATGCTCCCGTCGAACGATTCGAGCCCGGCTCGGACAAAACGGTCGTCGGCAAGAACCCCTTCGCCGGCGTCCTGGCGGGCAAATGGACCGGCGGTTTCGTTCCCAAAGAGCAGGGCAGCATCACGGTTCGGCCTAAGAGAAATGCCGGGACGTTCATGCTTCGATTGGATTTGGCCCTCAGCTACGATTTCTCTGTCCACTATCATTACGAACCGTTGCCGCCCGGTACGGTTCCTCCCAACCAGCCGCCCGCAACCGGTTGCGAGCGCACGTTCGCCAAGGAATGGAACTCGGCATGGGGCAAATGGAACTTCCGCATCGATGGGAACAAGGCCAACGGCACGTATGCCAACCGCAAGGGCATGTTCGGGCCGGGCACCGTGAGCGGGACCGTCACCGGCAACGTGATTGACGGCACTTGGAAGGACGCCAAGGGGGACGGAACGATTCACCTGGTCCTTAGCGACGACGGCTGCACGGTATCCGGCACGCATACCACGAACCCGCCGGGAAACAACGGCGACCCAACCGGCCCGAACCTCACCGATCCCGGCGCGCAAGGTCCAGGGACAAAGCCCGGCCCGACGGATCCCGGCCCAACCGGACCCAACTCGACCGATCCCGGCACCGATGTCGTCGGACAGGGCTGCATCGACCAGTGGCTCAAGCTGGCAATGTCGATCCTCAACCGGCGCGACAAGGGCAACTCCGCGCCGAACGGTCCGTGGGGCGTGAGCGAATATGGCCAGTTGGTCGGCCACGGGATCAAGTCAGCCGGACCTCCCGACGGCTGGGAGACAACGTATCATCGTAATCGCTCCGCCTATATCTGGGCCAACTGGCAGCAGACGCACATGCTGCCCAGCTATGGCGGCGAACTGCCGCCGTTGAAATCGTTCGTCGAGGATTGTCAAACGAAACAAGGCGGGACGCCGACCGGGCCTGTCACGACGGGCTACCCGCCCGGCACCACGCCCACCACGGCGATGACACTGCTCGCCGAGAATCGCAAGGTCCTGGCGGGCGATATGGTGCTCGTGCCGGTCTGGCTCGTGAACGGCGCGGACGTGGCAAACATCAATTTCACTGTCGGCTACGAAGGGAACGTCGCCAAGCCCGAAGGCGATCCCGGCAAAGGCAACCTGCTGGGCGAGGCCCTCTTCAGCGCCAACCCGAAAGAGGCCGGGCTGATCCGCCTGGGCTTCGCTCAAAGCAAGGGGCTGAGCGGCACGGGGACCGTGGCCTACCTGCCATTCCGGGCCGTCGGTAAACCGGGCGACCGAACACTTTTGCACTTGCAAGTCCAAATCATCAACAACCCCGGCGGGACGGTTCTCACGATTGCGAAGATTGATGGGTCAATCACCATCGTCGGTCCCGACGGGCTCGTGCCGGGCGACTGCGATGGCGACGGTCAACTCACCACGGCCGATGCCAAGTGTGCCCTCGACATGTCCGTTAAGCTCATCCCGGAGAAGGCGAACATGGACATGGACGGCGACGGGCAAGTGACTTCGCGGGACGCCACCATCATTCTTCAGCGTCGGGCCATGTTCTTGGCCAAGGGGGGACAATGAAAACGCTCCTTCAGAGCCTCATGTTGCTGCTCGCCGGCGCGGGGCTGGCCAGAGCCCAGCACGACCACATGGCAGGCGGTCCTCCCGGCAAGCTGACAGTTGCCGTGGGCAGCACAACGGCCTCCGCGAACCAAGAGGTGGAGATCCCCATCATCCTCACCGGCACCACTGGAATGGGCGCGCTGGAACTGGTGCTCACCTACGACCCGGCGATCCTGGAGCCCAAATCCGCCGAGCGCGGCACGCTGCTGAGCAGTAACTCCCTGGTAGAGTATTTCGTCAATCCGTCGGGCCGGCTGGCGGTGACCCTGATCAGTCAGGAGGGAGTCAACGGCGATGGTCCCGTGGTCACGGCACATTTTCTCGTCAAGGGCGAGGCCGGCCAAAAGAGTGCGCTGCATCTGGAGAGTGTCCGGGCGTGGAACGGCAACCATCTTGACTTCCTCGTCACCACGACTGCCGGGGAGTTCACGGTCGGCGGCGGCTGGCCCTGGTGGTGGATTGCCATCGCGGTCGCAGCCGTTCTGCTGTTCCTGCTACTGCTCAAGTTTAAGCGGCGAACCGCCGCGGTTGCCCGAGCCTCCGCTGTCCCGAGAGAACTAGACTCGATGAAGTTTCATTGTCCCAAGTGCGGACAACCGATCGATCGCGGGTCCGTGTTCTGTAACCACTGTGGACAAAAGCTGACTTCTACTTGACGTGTGGCGGACCCGCAGATGCCCGTGTTGATTCCTGGGAATTTCTGAGGGTCACGCCTGCGGCTGGACGCAAACCGGCGATTCGCTTCGGGCATTGTTGACCACTGCAAACTGACTGTTGTGATCGAGAACCGCCCACACGGCATTGCCGTTTGTGTCCACGCCCCAACTGCCGAGAAAATCTCCAAGATTCGAATCATAGGCGGTCATTTCGTCGGGGCCCGCATGACGGAACCTGCTCCCGTGGTTTTTCTGCTCGACGTAGATAATACGCTCCTCGATAACGACCGCATTATCACCGACCTTCAACAACATCTCATCCAAGCTTTCGGTGCCAAGTGCCAGGAGCGTTATTGGGCGATATTTGAGGAACTGCGAGTGGAACTCGGCTATGCCGATTACCTTGGCGCCCTGCAACGCTATCGGGCCGAGAACCCGCGCGATCCCAAATTCTTGCAGACCTCTTCTTACTTGTTGGATTATCCCTTCGCCGACCGCCTGTTCCCAGGCTCGTTGGAGGTAATCGAGCGGCTTCGCTCCTGGGGGCCAACGGTCATTCTGTCGGACGGGGACGTGGTTTTCCAGCCGCGCAAGATCGAGCGCGCCGGGCTGTTCAACGCGGTCGCGGGCCGCGTGCTCGTCTACATTCACAAGGAGCAGCAACTCGACGACGTCGAGAAGCGATTTCCGGCTCGCCACTACGTGCTGGTGGACGACAAACTTCGTATCTTGACGACCGTGAAGAAAGTCTGGGGGCCACGCCTGACGACTGTTTTCCCGCGTCAGGGACACTATGCCTTCGATCCCAAGATCTTGGCCACCAATCCGTCCGCGGATATCTCTGTCGAGCGCATCGGCGACTTGCTCCAGTTTGACTTCGGCCTATTGGAAACCCCCGACTCAATCGGTTCAGCGGCCATTCGCGGCAAATCCCTCTAATGAGATATAACACTCAACTCGCAAGCTTAAGGCCGAATAGTGAGGCTGAAGGTTGCCTAGGTAGCATTTGAAAGTGTGTTTCAATCGTTCCCAGGCTTGGACCTTTGCGCGCTTCGGTGGGATCGACCGCGGTATGGGACGATTCACCCAAGTGGCTTGTGGCGGCAAGCCCTAAAACGACCGCCTTCTTTTCACGTCCCCAGGAATGCTCGTCGACGAGCAATTGCCGAAATCGCCGTGAAATTCCCAATTCGAGCGTGCAAGTCAGACCAAACCACCGCCATCTGGGGATTATCCAGATTCAGCTATTTCGGAGTTCCGAAATATTGCAAACTGGACAATATCCAAAGCGGATGTAGCTCTTCGCCGCCGGAACGCCAACGATCTACTGCCAGACTGCCGCTGTCCGCCAGGAGGTCAGTCAATTTGGCCGGAGGGCGGCCAGATTCAGCGATACGATTTCGACAAGTTCTTGAGCTTCATCGAAAGCATGACTTTTCACGCACTTGTTGCGAGACGGCGATTGTCAGGCATTGCTTAGCGGCCGGGATATTTCCCGTTTCGCGAATTTGC
>JAYVCO010000176.1:0-6013 GCA_043749935.1 Planctomycetia bacterium | reverse complement strand
GTCATCCTCTACGAAGACCACTACCTCCGTGGCCGCGCCGACGGCGAGATCATGAGCCTGTTCCGCCAAGGTCTGGACGCCGGCCAGCGAGTTTCCGACGTCCAGGAGTTCCGCGGTAACATCAACGCGATCGAAAGCGCGCTGAAGGATGTGCGGGCCGGAGAACTGCTCGTCGTGCAAGCGGACAAGATCGACGAGACGATGAACTTCCTCAGCCGCTACCTGGCCGTCAACACGACCGGCCACGAAATCGGCCTGCTGGAAGCTATCGACGGCACTCCCGAAACGGCCGTCTACTACGCCTCGCAAATCGTCGATTGAGGATGATTTGAGAACGGTTGCGTCGAGTCGAGGTTAGAAGGGCCTTGGGTTCGCGGCGGGCCGCGCTTTTCAAATCACATCCGCCAGCCGTCCGGCAGAGTGGCTCCTTTTTGGATGCAGGCGATGCCGTCGCGGATCATGGCTTCCGGTGTTTCTTCGCTGGTATCGAGCTTGCGGTCGTTCGCGATCCGCACTTGCCGGCCGATGCGGCAGTTCTTGTCGATGATCGCTCCCTCGATCAGGCTTCCGTCGCCAATGCCGGTGTACGGCAAGCCAGCGGCTAGCGAGGCCGATTCGTCGGCAGCGCTCTCATAGTCGTCGCTGCCCATTAGAATCGAATTGCGAATCGTCACCCCGCGACCGATCCGGCAGCGCAGCCCGATGACGCTGTTTTCGATGATCGTGCCTTCTTCGATTGCGCAGCCGTCGGCGATCAGACTGTTTCGCACTTGCGCGCCGTCGAGTCGCGAGGGGGCCAAGAATCGGGCTCGGGTGTAAATCGGCGCGGTGGCGGAGGCGAGGTCAAACGGCCGGTCGGCCGCCGCCAACGCCAGATTGGCCTCGTAAAACGAACGAATCGTGCCGATGTCCTCCCAATAGCCATCGAACAAGTGTACTTGAACTCGGTGGGTGCGCGTGGCGGCCGGAAAAATCTCGCGGCCGAAGTCGTGATAGTCGGTCTTGGTTAGCAGTTTCACGAGCGCCTCGCGGTTGAACAGATAGATGCCCATGCTGGCCAGACAGTCGCGGCCGTGGCTCTCGATGCCCCGCTCGTCGATCCAGGCTGGGTCCATCCGCACGATATCCATTTCTTTGTCGGTCTGCGGCTTTTCCAAAAACCCCGCCACGCGACCGTCGTTGTCGACGCGCATCAGCCCCATGCTGCGGGCCGTCTTGCGGTCGACCGGCATCGAGGCGATCGTCACGTCGGCATTCGAGGCGCGGTGCGTGGCCATCATCTCTTCGAAGTTCATGCGATACAGTTGGTCGCCTGAAAGGATCAGTACGTGATGGCAATCCGATTGATCGATGTATCGCAGGTTTTGCCGCACGGCATCGGCCGTACCCTGATACCAATTGGCGGTGTCCAATGTCTGTTGGGCGGCAAGAATTTCGACGAATCCTTCGTTGAACTGGTCGAAGGCATACGTGCGTCGAATGTGCCGGTGCAAGCTGACCGAGTTGAACTGAGTCAAAACATAAATCCGGTTCAGCCCGCTGTTGATGCAGTTCGAAAGCGGAATGTCGATCAATCGGTACTTGCCGGCCAGCGGCACAGCCGGTTTCGAGCGGTACTTGGTGAGCGGATAGAGCCGTGCGCCGCGACCGCCGCCGAGAACTAGAGTAATAACATTCCGCATGCAATCTCCTCGTGAACTGGCGCGATCGGCTGTTTCGGGTGGGTCGCCGGATTCTAGTAGACGGCCGTTTTACTTGATGACGAAATTGACCATTCGGCCTGGCACCTTGACGACCTTCACCACTGTGTGGCCCGCAAGTAGCTCGGCAATTCTTGTATCTTCTCGCGCGTGCGTCTCAAGTTCTTCGGCGGAGCAATCAACCGGCACGACAATTCGCGCCCGCAATTTGCCGTTGATTTGCACCGGCACCTCGACCGTATCCTCATGAATCGCAGTCGGATCGAAGGCTGGCCAAGGCTCGTAGGCCAGCGAATCGGCATGGCCCAGCAGTTTCCAAAGCTCCTCGGCCAGATGCGGCGCCAAGGGCGCCAGCAGCAGTACCAGTTTCTCCATGGCGACGCGTGGGCGAACCTCACACTTGAAGAAGAAGTTGGTGAACTCCATCATCTTGGCGATCGACGTGTTGAATGACATTCGCTCCAAGTCTTGCGTCACGCCCTGAATCGTCTTGTGCAGGACGCGGTTTTGCTCGGGCGTGGGCTCGATATCTTGAACAGCGGGATTCAGTTCGACGCGTTCGCTCCGCTCTTGGGTAATCATGCGCCACACGCGATCCAGAAATCCGCGCACGCCATTGACTCCCTCCATGCTCCAGGGCTTCGTGGCTTCCAGCGGACCCATGAACATCTCGTACAATCGCAGCGAGTCGGCGCCATATTCGCGCACCACGACGTCGGGATTGACCACGTTGCCGCGACTTTTGGACATTTTGTGGGCGCGGCTTTCCAGCTTGATATTGGGCTGGGCTTTGAGCACGAAGCTGTCGCCGAGTTTCTCGGCCAGGTCGGGGGAAACGCGAACGCGATTCAAAACGCTAGTAGTTGTTTTGGATATTGCCTCGCCGTTCTCGTTCGTCACGACCTGGTCGGCGCTGACCCATCCACCATCGCTTTGCTGATAGCCGGTCAATTCCATTTCGCCCAGAATCATGCCCTGGTTGACCAGCTTGCGAAACGGTTCGGGCGTGCTGATCAGCCCTCGGTCAAAAAGCAGCTTGTGCCAGAAACGAGAATAGAGCAGGTGCAAGACCGCGTGCTCGGCGCCGCCAATGTAAACGTCTACGGGCATCCAGGCCTTTTCAATCTCAGGATCTACGAGCGCCTGGTCATTACGCGGATCGAGAAACCGCAGGTAATACCAACATGAGCCGGCCCATTGGGGCATCGTGTTGGTTTCCCGCTTGTACCGCTTGCCGTCGATGACCGGATAAAGCCAATCCTTGGGCGCCTGTTCCAGCGGAGGATCTGGGCTACCGTGCGATTGGAAATCCTTGAGCTCCGGCAGATCAACCGGCAGCTCGTCGGGCGAGACAGTTCGCATCAGGCCCGTAAGTTTTCCCTCGGCGTCCAACTCGTGCAGGATGGGGAATGGCTCGCCCCAGAAATGTTGCCGGCTGAACAGCCAATCACGGAGTTTATAGTTGACGGCCGAACGGCCCTGTCCGCGAGCTGCCAAATCGGCAGTGATCCGCTGCTTGAATTCGACCGTCGAAAGCCCGTTGTAGGGCCCCGAGTTGATCGCAATGCCATCGCCGGTAGATACTGCCCTGCCAGCCAGCACATCTTCGCGATTGACTGAGCTGTCCGACCCGGGATCAACTACCGCCACGACTGGCAGATTAAACTCCAGGGCGAACTCGAAATCGCGCGTGTCGTGCGCCGGCACGGCCATGATGGCTCCGGTGCCGTAGCTGGCAAGAACATAGTCGGCAATCCAAATCGGCACGGGCCGTTGGTTGGCAGGATTGGCCGCGTACGACCCCGTGAACACGCCGGTTTTTTCTTTGGCCAGGTCGGTCCGGTCCAAGTCGCTCTTGCGCGCTGCTTGCTCGCAATAGGCTCGCACCGCATCGGCTTGCGCCGGCGTGGTCAACCGCTCGACCAGCGGATGCTCCGGCGCCAGCACCATGTATGTGGCACCATACAACGTGTCTGGCCGTGTGGTATACACACGGACCACATCCGGGCCCGGCGTGGAGGGAAACGGGCCTTGGGCCCGGGCGTTGCGCCAGGCTTTGAACTGCGGAGCCGCGGGCATGCCCTGCGGTGTGGCTTCGGTGCCAATGAAAAAGTCGACCTCGGTGCCTGTGCTGCGTCCAATCCAATTTCGTTGCAGTGCCTTGATGCTGTCTGGCCAGTCGAGAGCATCGAGGTCGTTTTCGAGTCGATCGGCATACGCCGTAATGCGTAACATCCACTGTCGCAGCGGCAGGCGGAACACAGGGTGGCCACCGCGCTCGCTCACTCCGCCGATCACTTCTTCGTTCGACAAGACCGTGCCCAACTCGGGGCACCAGTTCACCGGCGCCTCGGATTGGTAAGCCAATCGGTGTTGATCTTGAAAACGGCGGATCGCCTCGGCGCCGCTGGCGGTCACTTCTGCCGGGATCGGCAATTCGCTGATTGGCCGTCCGCGCTGCTGTTCGTGGTCGAACCAGGTATCGAAGAGTTGCAGAAAAATCCACTGCGTCCAGCGAAAGTAGGCTGGATCGGTCGTGGCCAGCTCGCGATCCCAGTCGTAGCTGAAACCGAGCATCTGAAGTTGGCGGCGAAACGTGGCAATGTTCTTTTCGGTCGTAACGCGCGGCGGCGTGCCAGTCTTTTTGGCGTGCTGCTCGGCCGGCAGCCCGAAGGCGTCCCAGCCCATCGGGTGCATCACACTACGGCCCCGCATCCGCTCGAAGCGAACGATGATATCGGTGGCGGTATAGCCTTCAGGGTGGCCGACGTGCAAACCGTCTCCACTGGGATACGGAAACATGTCGAGTACGTAGAGCTTGGGCGCGACGGGCAAACGCGCCGTCGCGAAAGTCTTATGTTCGACCCAATACTTTTGCCACTTGGGCTCAATGACAGCAGGGTTATAGCGAGGCATGACGCACGTTTGATCTATAGAGAATGTATAAAGCCCCCCGGGCGCCCAGAACGAGCGGGTGGGCCAACCGCCGAGTTACGCGATTCTACTGGCTTGGTTTCCAGTCGGCAAAGGGCAACTTTGGCTGGTTCGCACGATAAGACGAGCCCAGTCGGTCGATCGGCAGGAGATGGTTGAGCGGATGCACGGGACCCCGGTTGGCGTGGCGATGCTCAAGAGTCTTTCGGTCTGATCTCAGTCCCAGGGGCTGGTGCGTTCGGGCACCGTGGGGCCGGCCGACGCTTTGTCATCTTCCTCGACACGCTCAGGCTTGGGAATTCGTACTTGCTTCAGCTCCATGAGCAGGCTCGGGACATTGAGCGACCAGACGATGAGCGCCGCGACAGGCAATACGGCGATGAGCACCGGCATCTGAAATGGCAGTCCTCTGATGCAAAGCTCGGCAACAGTCCAAAACGGGTTGGTGATCTGTATCAGTGTGTAATGCGTTGTTCGCAACTGCGGTGTTGTCATTTGAATCACCCAGGGGACGCCGGCGCCTAACATGACCAACAGCAGGTGGACGAGCACGCGAGTCGCCAGCCGCACTTCACTAAAGCGGGCGATGACCGACATCATCAGTTTTCCGATGCCCAAATAGATCACCAAATAGCTTGTGGCGATCACGGCAGTTGAAATCAGTTCTGGCCGAACTGCCCGCGCCGCCGGCCCAGCCGATAACACGCGGACGGTGGCGATTTCAAAAAGAGAACGGATCGAACCGTAAGGCAAACTGACCATGATCGTAGCGGCCAGCATGTTGGCGATCACAAACATATAGCCGGTCCCCGGCCCGGGAGACAGCCAGGTGAGGAAGACCCGCCCCAGGGTGCTTTGCGGCAGATCTCGCTTGACACGTGGCGACAGGACGATCGACTCGCCCGTCAGAAAAATCCCGGCGAAGTACCAAAGGAAAGTACACACGAACAGAAACCCGTAGACGAAATCGCCCCCCCAGCGCAGTTGAGCCCAGGCCATCCAGGCCAGCCCCGAGAGCTGAGCGACCATTAGCGCGATGCGCACGTCGGTCGATCGATTCTGGCAGACGCTCATCAAATTGCTGCGAGCACACAAAAAAACGATCGCGAAGGCGTTCGCGTACAAAGTCAGCAGCGCCAATTGCGAGATCCAAAACTCCTCGGAGTCGAGCCTGGCAAAGTCGAACATCACCATTTGAAATGTGATGAGGTTAATGACAAAAAAACCACCGATCAGCACGATCGCGAAACCGACGGCCATTACGATTTGCCGCTGACGAGGTGCAGTCGATGACGCCAAGAGCAAACCAAGGACCGCCAGCCCCAGGGATAAACAGCAGGTATAAAGCACGGCGAACAGGATCGTGAAAATGTCGAGGC
>JAYVCO010000175.1:0-16608 GCA_043749935.1 Planctomycetia bacterium | reverse complement strand
TGTAGGCTTGGCAAAGGAACGCCAGCGTCGCCCGATCGGCGCCGGCCGAAGGCTCGATGACGTGCGGCGTGAACCGCTCGTTGGTCAAATCGTCGCGGTAGGTCAGGTCTTTGCCGCTGCCACGATACTTGGGCTTGCCGTCGGCATCGAGCTCGACCACTAGCTCATTGCCTTGACGCACCAGCTTGCCTTCCATGTGGCTGCGCAGATCGAAATCGCCCCGATGCGCGATGCCCTCCAATTCGCCGAATTCGCCGGGCGGCAAAAAGGGGAAGGCATATTCGATATCAGCAGTGCCGCAAGAATAATGGCTCAATTCGTCCGGGTCGTGATCGCGCAGGCGCAGCCGCTCGCCCTCTAGACCCAAGTTCAAATACCACTGGTAGCGGCGGTCTCGCCAGAACTTATACCACTGAGGTGAAGAACTAGGGTGGCAGAAGAATTCGATTTCCATCTGCTCGAACTCGCGCGAGCGGAACGTAAAATTGCGGGGAGTAATCTCGTTGCGAAAGCTCTTGCCGACTTGCGCGATGCCGAAAGGAACGCGGACCCGGGAGCTATCGACCACGTTCTTGAAATTCACGAAGATGCCTTGAGCCGTTTCCGGACGCAAAAACGCCGCCCCTTCCTCGCCGCTCAAGGCGCCCACATAAGTCTTGAACATCAGGTTGAACTCGCGCGGCTCGGTGAGCGAGCCCAGAGTTTTAGCTTCGGGACCCAAGACCTGTGAGAAATCCTTGACCGTGACAAGCGAGACCAGCGGACCCTGCCACTGGAGCTGCTCGATGTCCTTGGCGCGGAGATTGAAGAACTTGAGTGCCCGCTGTTGCGTTTCAGCCAGCCCCTCCTCGCCGCCGACCTGCGTGGTGACGAAAATGGTTTGGCCCTTGGCCTCGACCCAGCGGCCGCGAACCTGGTCGTGGCGATACCGCTTTTTCGATTCGCGACAGTCGACCATGTAGTCATGGAACAGATCGTAGTGGCCCGAGCACTTCCAAATCTGCGGGTGCAAGATGATCGTCGTGTCGAGGCCGGTCATTTCGAACGGCTCGGGCGCACCCGGCAGGACGTCGAGATCGTCGTGGCCCGTCACCATCTCGCGCCACCAGGCTTCCTTGACGTTGCGCTTCAGCTCGACGCCGAGCGGCCCGTAGTCCCAGAAACCGTTCAAGCCGCCATAGATTTCGCTCGACTGAAACAGAAACCCACGCCGCTTGCAGAGCGAAACCAATTTGTCCATGTCCATGGCCACAGCGAAATCCCCAACTTCAATAGCCGCAGAGTGTCAAAAGAATCCAGAAGTTTACCCGGCGGCGGGGGCAGAGGTCTATGGGGAGGGTGACGCGTAACGCCAGTATCGATCGTCAGGATTGGCGGGTTAGATCGTCGCGATTGTAGGTGGCGATTGTTGTGAGCGTCAGTGGAGATTTCCGCGAACGAGTTCCCTCTGGCCAACACGACCGTTCCCAGGGCCAAAGGCCCGACAGTCAATAGCCAGTGGGCGGAAGCCCCTGGGAACCTTCGATACGACCCGCGGCGGCGTGGTATTGCGGCACGAGTGCGAAACGATCCACATCGGCGGCCAGTTCGATATCTTCGCCCATGTTCAATGCCATCAGATTCCGTCCGCCTTTGCTGGCCCGCATGGCAGAATCCAATCTAGGCTTCAAGTCCGCCGCGGCGGAATCGGCAACTTGCAACCACGCGTCGCGGGCGAGCGCCGCTTGATCGTTGAGTTGCCATTGGTTGCCGGTGGCCAGGTGTTCGGCCACGGCACCGGCGAACAGCACATCCTCGCGTGTGATCTCGCCATCCGTGCCGGCGCAGAGCAGATCGACTTTCTGGCGACGAGACAGCGCGGCGCATACTGCCGAAAGATTCACGAAGGCTCCAATCCATACCTCGGCCGATTGGTGGCAGTGCAGCAGGGCGCGCGTGCCGTTGGTGGTAGTCAGGACGATCGTCTTGCCGGCGACCGTCTCGGGCGTGTATTCAGCTGGCGAATTCCCCAGCGCGAAGCCCGGGATTCTCACGCCGCCGCGTTCGCCTCCCAGCACGGCCTGCTCAGCCGGAAGTCGAGCGGCTCGGTTCCGGGCGTCGTCAATCGTCAAGCAAGGCAGCACCGAGCTGGCGCCGGCGGCCAACGCGTAGACCATCGTCGTCGTGGCACGCAGTACGTCGACGACCACGCAAGTGCTACCGGCCAGATCTGCTTCGGCAACCAACTGGGGCAGATAATGGACACGCAGCATTGGCATCGGCACCTCCAAACCATTCGCGAGATTCAAGCCTCAATGATAGCCGCTGCGTAAAAGCGGGAAATGGCTCGCCCGGCGGACCGGCAACGCGACCTTCTCGGATCTCCTCTGCCCTGGTTTTCGGGCACCGGATACAATTGCCGCATGCCGCACAGCTCGTTGGCCGATTTTTTGGAAGAACTGGCCCAGTATGGGGAGCTTGCGCGCGTCAACGCCGAGGTCGACCCCCAACTCGAAATTGCCGAAATCACGCGGCGAGTGGCCAGAAACAATGGTCCAGCGTTGCTCTTCGATCGGGTCCGTGGCCAGACGATGGCCGTGGTCACCAACCTGCTGGGCAGCGAGTCGCGCGTCTGCCGGGCGCTAGGAGTGGAATCGCTCGATGCGATCGCCAGTCGCACCGAAGCGCTCGTCGAGCAGCACACGCCGCAAAACTGGTTCGATCGACTGAAAATGAGTAGCGACGAGTCGGGAGTCGACAAATTTCGCGCGAAGCCGGTCAAGTCGGGCCCGTGCCAGCAAGTCGTGCGACTTGGGCGGGATATCGATTTGAACGGCCTGCCGCTGGTGAAACAATGGCCGCGCGAGAGCGGCGGAGCAATCACTTGCGGGCAACTGATCACGCAACTGCGAGGCAGCGAGGAGCGGGGAGTCACACTTTGTCCGCTGATTGCTCTCGATGAAAATCGCCTGGCGGCCGTCGACGACGGGCACAGCGGCTTTGCCCGTCATTGGGATAGCCACATGGCGGCGAACGAAAAAATGCCGGCCGCGGTTGTGTTGGGGGGCGATCCGGCAGGGACGATTGCCGCGAGTATCGAACTGCCCGACGCGATCGATGCGTATCACATGACGGGATTGTTGCGGGGCAGCGCGGTCGACGTCGTGAAATGCCGCACGCACGCGCTCGTGGTGCCAGCCGAGGCCGACTTGATCCTCGAGGGTTATTTCGATCCGGAAGCACCGCTGGTGACTGTCGAGGCCGCGGCATTTGGCGGAAGCCACTACCGGCTACCACGTCCGGCGCCGGTGCTGCACGTCACGGCGGTCACGCATCGCAGTCACCCGATTATCCCGGTCTTGATCGATAGTGGGCACCAGGGCGAGATCGCGGCGCTGGCGAAAGTGCGCGAACGTTTGTTGCTGCCGGCGGTTCGCTCGGTGGCGCCCGGCGTGGTCGATTTGCACGTGCCGGCTTACGGCGGACTGCACCGCTTTGCCTTCGTATCGATGCGCAAGACGCACGCCTTCGAGGCGCGCCAAGTGGCTAGCGCCCTGTGGGGTTCGCCAGCGCTGCGATTCACCAAGTTCCTGATCCTGGTCGATGATCATGTCGACGTCCACGACACTCCGCGGGTGCTCGCGGCCGTGGGCGCTAACGTTTCGCCCGAGCGCGACGTTTTTTCTTACGACGGACCGACGCACGGCTCGGATCACTCGCAACTCGCTGCTGGACTGGGCCGGCATTTGGGAATCGACGCTACGGCCAAAATTGCCGGCGAACAAGCCGGGCACTGGCCGGCGCCGCTGGCCGCAGGCACCGAAATCGTGCAGTTGGTGACGGCTCGCTGGGCCGAGTATGGAGTGGTAGGGATTCGGGGTTCGGGATTGGGGGTTAGGGACGAGACAGGCAAACGCCCCTGAACGGACTTATGGCTGGGGGATATGATGAACGTAGGACGGGTGGATTTCGTTGGTGATTTCAAGTTTGAGCTTTGGTGATGGCGGTCGATAAATCAGAAGCGCGCGTGCGGCGGATGTTCGGGGAGATTGCCGCGCGCTATGACTTCCTCAATCACCTGCTGTCGCTTGGCATCGACGTCTACTGGCGCTGGCGAACGGTGCGAAAAGTTCCCCCCTCGGGCACTGTGCCGGTGCTGGATTTGTGTACCGGCACGGGCGATCTGGCTTTGGCTTACTACCAGGCCGGCAAGGGAAAGACGCCCGTGCTGGGGGCCGACTTTTGCCACCCGATGCTCACCGTGGGCCACGGCAAGGCGCGTCTGGCGAAGGCCGAACACGTGACGTTCATTGAAGCCGACGCCCAACACTTGCCGTTCGGGGACAACGCGTTTCAAATCGTTTCCGTGGCGTTCGGATTGCGTAACGTGACCGATACCGATCGTGGGCTGCGCGAAATGTTGCGCGTCTGCCGATCGGGCGGCCGGATTGCCGTGCTCGAGTTTTCCACGCCGAGCATCCAGCCGTTCAAGTTTCTATATGGCTGGTATTTCCGCAACGTGCTGCCCAGGATTGGCCAGGCTCTGGCGCGCAATGCCCAGGACGCGTACAACTATTTGCCCGAGAGCGTGGGGGAGTTTCCTTGCGGCGAGGCCCTGGCCGTGCGGATGCGCGAGGCGGGGGCGCGTGACGTGCGATATTATCCGCTGACGCTTGGCGTGGCCACTTTATATGTAGGCACGAAATGACGCGACCGAATATCGTGTTGGCCATGACCGGAGCCAGCGGAGCGGTCTATGCGCTGCGCTTACTCGAAGTTCTGCTCGAAGCGGACCAGCACGTACATATTTCGATCAGCGATTCGGCTCGGCTGGTGCTGAAGCAGGAGTTGGGGCTGGCGATCGATCTGAAAAATTTCGAGCCGGCCAGCTTGTTGTTTGGCGAAGAATCGCCAGCCCGCACGGGTTTGCCTCCCGCCTTGGCTCAGGTATTTACCGGTGCCGCGGCCGCCTCGTTGGGGCGGACCGGCATGATTTCTTACCACCACTATCAAGATCTCATGGCTTCGATCGCCAGCGGATCGTTCTTGACCGCGGGAATGGTGATCTGTCCCTGCTCGGGAAGCACGTTGGGGGCTGTGGTGCATGGGACAGGCGAAAACCTGATCCATCGGGCCGCCAGCGTCCACTTGAAGGAGCGACGCAAGTTGATCGTCGTGCCGCGTGAGACACCGCTGTCGACGATTCAATTGGAAAACATGCGACGGGCCGCCGAGGCGGGCGCGATCGTGTTGCCAGCGATGCCCGGCTTTTATCACGGAGTGACTTCGATCCGCGACCTGGTCGATTTCGTCGTGGCCCGGATCTGCGATCAATTGGGCATCGACAACTCGCTGGTCCATCGCTGGGGAGCGCCAAGAACATGATCGCACGACTTCGGCAAATCCTGGAGATGATCCGCTTCACCCACACGCTGTTTGCGTTGCCGTTTGCCATGCTGGCGGCCGTGATGGCCTGGACGCTCGGCGCGCGGAGCGACCCGCCGGTCGCGTGGCGCTGGCAGGAGCTCTTGGGCATCGTGCTGTGCATGGTCGCCGCGCGCAGCGCCGCGATGGCGTTCAACCGTATCGCGGATTGGAAATTGGATGCGCTCAATCCGCGCACACAAACTCGCCACATTCCGGCCGGCGTGCTGAGCGTGGGCAGCGTCGTCGCGTTTGCCATTGCTTGTTCGATCGCATTCGTCCTCGCCACGTTGCTGTTCCTACCCAATCGGTTGCCAATTTATTTGTCGCTGCCGGTGCTGGCTTTTTTGTTGGGCTATAGCCTCACCAAGCGATTCACGGCCGCCGCCCACTTTTGGCTGGGCGCGGCTTTGATGCTGGCGCCGATTTCGGCTTGGATCGCGATTCGCGGACAACAGATTTTGGACAACCCGGCCGACCTATTGCCGGCGGTCGTGCTGGGTGGGGCGGTGTTGTTGTGGGTCGCGGGCTTCGACATCATCTATGCCTGCCAGGATGTGGAGTTCGACATTCAGGCGGGGTTGCACAGCGTGCCCGCGCGGATCGGTGTGCCCGGCGCGTTGCGGCTGGCCGCAATCTGCCACTTGGGCATGATCGTGCTGCTGGCCGGGCTGCCGTGGGTTTACCCTGCGCTGGGTTGGATTTATGAAACAGGCATCGCAGCCGTGGCCATCTTGCTGGCCTACGAACATTGGCTGGTCCGGCCCGACGATTTGACCCGCGTGAACGTGGCGTTTTTTCAGGTCAACGCCGTGGTCAGCATCGGCCTGTTTCTGGTCACCAGCTTGGACTTGCTCGCCTCGGGGAAGCTGTTAGGCTAAAAGTGTCTCCCGCTCCAAAAACGGGGAGCAAAACCACGTTTTTTTCGAGTGTCAAATGATGATTCGAGCGACGGAACCCACGCTGCAATCGATTCGCGAAAAGGTCGTCTCGGGCGTACGGCTGTCGGCCGACGACGGGGCCTATCTCTATCGGCCGGACGTGCCTCTGCCCGAGGTTGGCGAGCTGGCCAACTTCGTTCGCGAGCGCAAAAACGGCAATCGGGCCTACTTCAACATCAACACGCACTTGAACCCGACCAACGTTTGCGTCTATCGCTGCGTGTTTTGCGCGTTCCGCTCCGATTTGCGTAGCCCCAAAGGCTACCTGATGAGTGACGAGCAGATTCTCGCGCGAGGGCAGGAGGCCACAGACTGCGGCGCCACCGAAATGCACATCGTCGGCGGCCTGCACCACCAGATGAAGTATGAGTGGTACGTCAATCTGATCCGCATTCTGCACGATGCTTATCCAAGGTTGCACTTGAAGGCTTGGACCGGCGTGGAGCTCGATTGGTTTTGCCGTCAGACGGGCAAGGACATTCGCACGGTGCTCAGCGAGCTGATCGAGGCCGGTCTGGGCAGCCTGCCCGGCGGCGGGGCGGAGATTTTTCATCCCGAAATTCGCGACCAGATCTGCGAGCACAAGGCTGACGCTGGCCGCTGGATCGATATCCACCGCACGGCCCACTCGCTCGGCCTGCGCTCGAACGCGACCATGCTTTACGGGCATTTGGAAAACGCCTTCCATCGCGTCGACCATCTGATTCGCCTGCGCGAACTGCAAGACGAAACCGGCGGCTTTCAGACGTTCATTCCGTTGGCGTTCCACCCCGACAACACCGGCCTGAGTCACATCAAAAAGGCCTCGGGCATCGTCGACCTGCGCACCGTGGCCGTCTCGCGGCTGATGCTCGACAATTTCGACCACATCAAAGCCTATTGGATCATGCTCGGTATCGGCACGGCGCAAACCGCGTTGGCCTACGGCGCCGACGACCTGGACGGCACGGTCCGCCACGAGCTGATCTATCACGACGCCGGCGCCACCACGCCCGAAGTCCTCTCGGTCGAAGACATCGAGCGTCTGATCCGCGAAGCCGGCCGCGAGCCGGTGGAGCGAGACACACTGTATCACCGAGTCGTGAGAGAAGGCGCCGAGTGGCGGAGCGCGGAATCGGTCGCAATGGGGTAGACCAGCCGCTTCGAAGATCAAGCGGAATGCGTGACGCGGTTGCCAATGGCGGATGGAACGTCTGACGGGGTGCCTCACAATGCGATGCGATAGGTGCGGACGAGAGATCCGGTCGGGCGAGAAGTCGCTGTCCGAGACTGTTGAAGTTGCGGACCCAGCGGCCTTTTCCGCAGCGGCCTCCAAGATTAGAACCGTGACCATGCCATTGCAACTTTGCGCCGCATGCGCCGCAAAGCAGTCACTGACGGAAAGATGGTTTCTCTGGGCGTTCCTGTTGACCGTCGGCGGCCTGATCCTAGCCGCCTTGTTTATTCAATTTGTGGCTCGTTGAGACGCCAAAGAGCCTAGCAGGTATGATTGTCCGAAGCGTACGGCCCCGCTAACTCACTGTCAGACACTCCCCATCTGCGGACAGGATTCTTTCGCGCCGACCCTGTGGTATACTCGTAACCCAGAATGCCGTCGATTGACTTCGATCGATGGGTCTCATCCACGCGGCTCACGGCACAGCGCGATAGCACGAAACCAAGGGATAACCAACCACCATGCACAAGCACGATCCACAGTCCACTAGCCGCACAAGCCGGCGGCGTTTCCTTGGAACCTCGGTTACTTCGCTGGCTGCTGGCGCTTTTGGCGCGCCGCTGTTTGTTCCTCGGAGTGTCTTTGGCGCGCCGGGAAAACCGAGGGCCAATGAGCGGATTACGGTGGGGGCGATTGGGGTTGGCGGGCGGGCTTCGCTGTTGCTCCAGCAATTGCCCGAGTCGGCGCAGATCGTGGCACTCAGCGATTGCAATCTGCCGCGTGCCGAGGGCTTCAAGGCCAAGGCGGGCGCGGACTGGCCCGTCTATCAGGACTATCGAAAGCTGCTCGATCGCAAAGACATCGACGCGGTGATCGTGGCTACCGGCGAGTTTCAGCGCGTCGTGCCGTGCATCCATGCCTGCCAGGCGGGCAAGGATGTGTATGCGGAGAAGCCGCTGACGCTGTATGTGCGCGAAGGCCGGGCGCTGGTCGAGGCCGTGCGCCGCCACGATCGCGTGCTGCAAGTCGGCTCGCAACAGCGTTCGATGGCGATGAATCGCGTGGCCTGCGAACTGATTCGTAGCGGCGGGCTGGGCAAAGTGCTCGAAGTCCGCGCGATCAATTACACCGGCCCGCAGGCCTCTCCGGCACAGGGGCTGCCCGAGGTTTCGGTGCCGGCCGGTTTGAATTGGAACGTGTGGCTCAACCAGGGGGCCGAGCGGCCGTTCAACCCCGGCTGGATGAGCTGGATGCAGTGGCGCGATTTCTCGGGCGGCGAGATGACCAATTGGGGCGCGCACGGGATCGACCAGATTCAATGGGCCTTGGGCATGGACGGCACCGGGCCGACCGAAATGCGGCCGCTCTCGGAGGGGCCGAATGGGCAGGTCGCGATGCGCTATGCCAACGGCGTGCCGGTCAACTTCGTCATCGAGACCGGCAAAGGTCCGATGGGGGGCGCCGTGTTCATCTGCGAAAAGGGGAAGCTCGAAATCAATCGCAACAAGTTCTCGTCCAACCCGCCGGAAATCGCGGCGGAGCTGAACAAGAAAGTCGACGTGGCCGAAGAAGAGCGAAAGTGGAGCGACGAGCTGGCGCTGTGGCAAGCCCGTTGGCACATGCAAGATTGGCTCGATTGCATCCGCAGCCGCAAACAGCCAGTCGCCGACGTCGAAATCGGCCACCGCTCGGTCACGGTCTGCCACCTGGCCAACATCACCCGAGCCGCCGGCCGCCCGCTACGCTGGGATCCCAAGCTCGAACAGTTCATCGGCGACGAGCAGGCGAATAGCTATCTGGATCGCCCGCGTAGAGCGGGATTTGAATTGCCGACGGGGTAAGGGTTTGCTAAGGGACGACGCAAAAACAACTTCGGCGTTCTAACTTCGTCGTCGTGCCATCGTGCCGTCGTGGTAATTTAAGACCGGGCAAAGAACCACAACGACACGACGGCACAACGGAGAACAAGAATCCCAAAGTTTTTGCGTCATCGCTAAGCGGATATAGCAGGCATTGCCGGTACCGTGAGCCGGCTCGCCGGTTTTCACTGATTTTAGGGCACTGTGGTCTCCGCATTTCCCGCTGGAATTTGCTGTTGCAATTCGCGGGGTTCCGCGATGACTCGAGGCAATTTCTGCTTCAATTCGGCTTGCACTTGGGCGACGTCCTCTGTGCGCTCGAACATGAGAAATCTCAATTTAGGCAACTGCTTGAGTTGGTTCATTCCGGCTTCAGTTAACGATCGCCTAGGCACATACAGAAATTCCAACTCTGGCACTTGCCGCAGTTCGGAAAGACCAGCCTCGCTGATTTCCGTGCCGCCGAGGTGTAACAAATTGAGCTTTTTTGAGTAACGCAATTCATGCAGTCCAGCATCTCCCACGGGAGTGCCACTGAGATACAGCGATCCAAGAACCGGCATGTTACGGACCACGGCCAAGCCATGATCGGTGATTTTGGTTAGTGTCAACTCAAGGAATTCCATCCGGTTTAAGGGTTTGAGCAGTTTCAATCCATCGTCAGTGCAATTCGTGCCATCAAGTGCCAGAACTCGGAGTTTTGTCAGTCCCGCGAGATGACCGAGGCCTACATCGCCAACTTGAGTCCCTTCTAAGACGAGAGCCTCCAGATCGGGTAATCCCAGCAGCACACGTAAGCCGTCATCGGTGACTGTGGATCCAGCAAGATCAACTTCCCGCACAGTGGCCAAGTAATCATGCGGGACGCAGTTTCGCAACCACGACGGATAGGGCGGTTCTTCGGCCCCAGTCGACTGATAATCGTAAAAGACGTGGCCTCCCCATTGGGTTATGAATTGCACCGCTCGCATCTGCCGCTGTGCCCGATTCGCCATTGACGCCAACCATGCACCACAAATCGCGACTAATAAGAGCATCGAGGCCAAGCGGAACCTGAATAGGCGACGACGAGGTTTGGCTGAGGTTTCGATCAATGGTTGGCGTGCGGCCTCACTCATTGCCGTTCACGACCGGCCGATGCCTCGGCACCATAGCTCTAAAATCGCCGAGGTTGTACCAGTAGGTGGGCTCAGCTAGATCCACTTCGGCGATGGCGATCGTGCCCCAGTCTTTGGCTTGGGTCAGGGGGTGCCCTTCGCGATCGTAGATGGCCGTGATCGTCCAGTTCATGCTGACGTCGGAGTAGCAACTGCTGACCAGGAACACGTGGTTCTCGCAGGCTCGGGCCGCGGCGAGCAGGGGATTGCAACCTGCCACCGGCCAGGCGATGACTTCGGCGCCGCGATTGGCCAGCTCGCGCGCGACCTCGGGAAAGAACCCATCGTAGCAAATCATCATGCCGACTTTGCCGAAGCGGGTCTCGAACACGGGATACTCGTGGCCCGGGGCGACTCCCATTTCGATTTCGCCGCGCGGCAGCGTGACCTTGCGATACTTGCCCACGAGCTTGCCGTCGGGCCCAATGAGCGCCGCGGTGTTGTACACCAAATGCCCGTCGCGCTCGACCAGCCCGGCCACGATGTAAAGATTGTGCTGCTTGGCCAGTGAGCCGAAATATTCGGTCGATGGGCCGGGCACCGCTTCGGCCACTTCCGCGTAGGTTTTGCTCAAGCCCGTTTGCGTGAGCGTCTCGGGCAGCACCACCAGGTCGGCCTTCTGGGCTGCCGCCTTCTCGATGAGCAGGGCGAACAACCGACAATTGCCCTCGGGCGTCTTGCCGTCTTTCGGAGCGAAGTGAACCGTGGCCAGGCGCGCCTTGCGGCTGGCCGGCGGCGGACTGGGCGCGAACGTGACATCGCTCCACTCGACCTTGCCGCCCGCGGCCCATTGCAGGTGCAGCTCGACGACGGCTTGCGTGGCTTTGCTGGGCGCGAGGTACACGCCCGACAGCTCGGTCCAGCCGTCGGAGCCCGTGGCCTGATCGGCCGGGTGCTCGGCTTCGGCAATGACGTGCTTTCCTGCGAGTAGTTTGGTTTTCATCGCTTCATCGCGATTCACCGCCTTGCCCTGGGCGTCTTGCCAGACGACGCGTGCCATGACGCTGCGCCGGGGCGTCGGCACATTCTCGACTCGCCGCTCCGCGGAAAACCGGTAGTGCCGGCCCCCCTCGACGGGAAAGCTCTTGGTCCAATACCCCTGCAAACCTTCGCGCTGGTCACAGCGAATGATGAGTGCGCCGTGACCGTCTCGCCCGCCATGGGGGAGATAATCGAACGCCGGGCGGATCTCTTCGCGCGGCGAAGAAGGCTGCCAGCCATCAGTGTCGGTTGGCGAGGCGATTGCGACGACGGGGTGCAGCAACAGTAAACCGATAACGATCAAGAGGCCAAAGGCAGTCGTGGAGAAGCGAGAGAGTCGCATACTGCCTAGAGTAAGTGCTGACTCTGCTTCAAGCAAGCATCGAGACTGGCGGGTGGCCCTCCCTGAAAGAGCTTGGCGGGTGGCCCAGACGACTTGTCGCAAGTCGTCTGGGTTGCGAAGCAACATGAGGCAGCCTTTCAAGTGGGAGTAATGCTTCAAGCGGACCGCCTCTTGTCCCTGCGGAACCCAGACAACTCGAAGCGAGTTGTCTGGGCCACCCTGGCAGCAAATACCAGCGCGATTTTCAACCCACGTCGCCCAAGTCCAGCGTTTGGCCATAGCGCACTAGCGCCATCCTTCGCAGGGCCGCGTGTTCGCCGGCGGCCAATCCGGGATCGGCTTCGACCAATTGCCTGGCGTCACGACGGGCTTCTTCCACCACCGTGGCGTCGCGTACGAGGTCGGCGATGCGCAGCGGCGGCAGCCCGTGCTGCTTGGTGCCCAACAAATCGCCGGGGCCGCGCAGGGCGAAGTCGACTTCCGCCAGTCGAAATCCGTCGTTCGATTCAACGAGCGATTGCAGCCGCTGGTTGGCTTCGTCAGTCTGGGCATTGGCGAACAGGCAGCAATAGCCGGGAAAGGAACCGCGGCTGATGCGACCCCGCAATTGGTGCAGTTGGGCCAGGCCGAAACGCTCGGCCCCCTCGATGGTCATCAGCGTGGCGTTGGGCACGTCGACGCCGACCTCGACCACGGAAGTCGCCACCAGCACCTGGATTTCTCCACGCCGAAAAGCGGACATGGCGGCTTGCTTTTCAATGGACGTCATGCGGCCGTGGATCAGGCCCAAGCGGAAGGCTTCCAACTCGCCGTTGGCTAGCGTTTCATACGTCTCCTCCAGGCTGACGGCCTGCACCTGCGACGAGTCTTCGACCAGCGGTGCGACGACGTAGCCTTGCCGCCCTTCGCGCAACTTCTTGCGAAAAAACTCCCACCAGCGCTGGCGCTCCTCCGGCGGCGGAAAATACGTGTGTACGTTTTGCCGGCCCGGCGGGCTGTCGGTGAGCGTCGTTACGTCCAAATCGCCGAAGAGCGTCATGGCGACGGTGCGTGGAATCGGCGTGGCCGTCATGACCAGGTAGTGCGGATGCACGGCCGAAAGTTTGAGCGCTGCCCGCTGCCGCACGCCAAACTTGTGCTGCTCGTCGATGACCACCAGCCCCAACCGAGCATAAGGCACTTCGCCGGCGACGACGGCCTGGGTGCCGATGACGATTTGGATTTCACCCGAGGCAATCTGAGCAAACAGCTCTTGTCGGGCCTTGGGCGTTTGGCCGCCGGTCAACAACCCGAGCCGGGTGTGGCTGCCGGTCAGCAAGCGTTCGAGGGTTTCGGCATGTTGCCGGGCCAACACTTCGGTCGGCGCCATCAAGACGACTTGCGACTTGTGGGCCACGGCCAGCAGCATGGCATAGACGGCCACGATCGTCTTGCCACTGCCGACGTCTCCTTGCAGCAGGCGGTTCATCGGATGCGAGCGGCTCATGTCGGCGGCGATCTCGGCCACAGCCTGGTTCTGTCCGGCGGTGAGTTGAAACGGAAATAAGCGACGAATGCGCGCGTCGATCTTGGCCGTCAACTCCAAGGGAAACGCCTGCAACGAATCGTGAACCTGCTGGTGTTTCAGCGAGAGGGCCAATTGCAGGATCAGCAATTCCTGATAGACAAACCGCCGCCGCGCCTGTTCGAGACTGTCGTGGCTCGACGGAAAGTGCAGTTGTGGCAGAGCCGCCTGAATCGGCCATAGTCGGTGTTCATCCAGATACTTCGCGGGAAAGACCTCCTCGAGCAGTTCGACGCACGTGTCGAGCGCGCGGCGCACTAGCTGTCGCACGTGGCGCTGGGCCAGGCCTTCGGTCAGCGGATAGACGGGCAGTAGTTGGCCCACGGGCGGGGCCTGCTCGGCATCGACGAGCTGCACGTGCGGGTGGACCATTTCCCAACGCGTGCCGCGACGCTTGGGCTTGCCCGAGAGGAGTATTGTTTGTCCGCGGCGATACTTGTCTCGCAAAAACGGCTGATTGAACCACAAGGCCCGCAGGTGCTTCGTGTCTTGCCGCACCAACACACCCAAGACCGAACGGCCCATGCCCCGGTCAGCCAGCTCGACTTCTTCGACGGTGCCCAAAACGCTGGCCAGCGGCCCTTCTTCCAGTTCGTCGACCGTGCGCAGGTTGGTCAGATCCTGATAATCGCGCGGGAAGAAAAACAGCAGGTCGCGGACGGTCGCGATGCCGAGCCTGGCCAACAGCTCGGCGCGCTCGGCACCGCAGCCTTTGAGAAATTGGATCGGCGTGGTCAGCTCGATCGCGGGCGATTTTTCCGATGTGCGCGCCATGCCGGTATTCTACCGGGCAATCATCCAGTTGAAAAAAGCCATCGTGGCTTTTTTCAACCTCGCCAAGTGCAGAGCAAAGCTCCGCACGGAAGCGCAAAATAGCGACTCGCATCGCTATTTTGTCATAGCATCCCTGCGATGCTAAGGGAGGCGTGGCAGCGGGCGAAAACAGGCCGAAACTTTAGCGATTGAGAAATTGTTGATAGGCCGCCACGGCCAGTTCGTCGCAGCGGTCGTTTTCGGGATGGCCGCTGTGCCCGGCCACGCGGATGTAGGTGATCTTGTGCTTGCCGATCAATTCATCGAGCAGGCGCCAGAGATCTTCGTTCTTGACCTCTTTCCACTGGGTTCCCTCGCGGCGCCGCCAGCCGTTGGCCTTCCACTTGGGCAGCCACTCTACGAGCCCTTTGCCGACATACACGCTGTCGGTCATGAGCTTGACGTGCGAGGGTTTTTTGAGCACTTCGAGCCCACGGACGACAGCGGTCAGCTCCATGCGGTTGTTGGTTGTTTCCGCTTCGCCGCCGGAACCTTCGAGCTCTTTGGTCGAGGCCGGATGCTTGAGGATGAAGGCCCAGCCGCCGGGTCCCGGATTGCCGCTACACCCGCCGTCGGTAAAAAGTTCGACCTCGGGCAACGAGTCCTGGTTGGATGATGGCATAGCGGGCCATGATATTGAAATCTAGCGAAACCGGAAGGGGGTGGCCGCCGCGAGCCAGTGAGCTACAGCGTCGGCGCGGGCGCTTCGAGCGTGCGGGGCAAATCGGCGCGGCGCAGCTTGGTAGCCTCGTCTTGGCCCGCGGACTGGCCCGAGTCGAGCTTGGGCTGGTCCGGGCGCGTCCACGGCAAGCGGACCGTGAAGATGCTGCCTTTGCCCAGCTCGCTTTCGAGCGAGATCTCGCCACCCAGCAGCTTGCAAAGTTCTTTGACGATCGACAGCCCCAGGCCGGTGCCCGAGTATTCGCGCGTCATGGCATCGCTACCGGTCAGAACCGATTTTCCTTGGCGGAATTTTTCGAAAATCGCGACCTGATCTTCCTCGCCGATGCCCACGCCCGTATCAGTGACTTTGAGCACCAGCTCGTTTTCACTCCCGCGCTGGGCGCTGACGACGATCCGCCCCCCCTCGGGCGTGAACTTGATGGCGTTCGAGAGCAGGTTGTTGAGAATCTGTTGGACTTTGACCTGGTCCTGGAACATTTCGGGCAAATCGGGCTCGATCTCGGTATCGAGATCGATGTTCTTGCGCTCGGTGAGCGGGCGGGCAATGTCGCACTGGGCGGTGACGACCGGCTCGATGCGAAAATCCGAAAGCCGGACTTCCATCTTGCCGCTCTCGATCTTGGCCAGATCGAGAATGTCGTTGATCATTTCCAACAGAACCTTGCCCGAGGTTTGAATATTGCGGACGTAGCGTTTTTGCTTATCGTCGAGAGAAGCGATCGATTCGAGCACGTCGCTAAAACCGATGATCGCGTTGAGCGGTGTGCGCAGCTCGTGGCTCATCGTAGCCAGAAAATCGCTCTTCAAGCGGTTCATCTCATAGAGCTGCATATTGGCCTGGGCCAATTCATCGACCTTGACGTTCAGGTCTTCGTTGAACTCCTTGAGCTCGTCCTGGTTGGTGGCCAGTTGGCGCAACATGCGGTTGAACGCCGTGGCCAGCCGCTCGAACTCGTCGCCGGTGTGCAACTCGGCACGCAGCGCGATATCGCCGCGGCTGATCCGATCGCTGACGTCGCGCAAGTGTGCCAGCGGCTTGACGATCACATAGCGCACGATCGCGTAGGAGGCCAACATCGCCAGAAACACGGTGATGATGGCCGTGCCTAGCAGCAAGGCATTGTTCCAGTTGAGCGCGGCCTGAGTGTCGCCGTCGGACAGGCTGATTTTGGCAACCGAGACCAAATCGCCGACCTCAAAGTCGTTGCGCCCCCAACTGACGGCAAGGGTATTGTGGCACAACACACAATTCTGTTCAGTCAAGCGGATCGGAGCGTAGTATTGATACTCTGGCTTGTTGTCGACCAGCGTACGAGTTTCGAAGAATTCCGGCGTACTATCCAGCAGCTCGTCCTTCGGCGGTCGCCGCTCGGCAAATTTCTTGAGCGCCTCGAAATCCCGCTCGTCCGTGCCCGAATTGTGTCCCTCGGCGCCCGGCCGGATAAAAGTCCAGCGGTACTCGCGGCTGCGCAGGCTCTTCTCGAGCAATCTGTCAACAAGCTGGACGAACTCTGGATCGAGCGCGGGTGTCAATTGCTGCCAGTGCCGCATGACGATGACCGAGTCGACCAGCCCACGGGCGGTTTCGCGGCTCGACTCATACACCAGCCGCTCCGTGTTTCGGCCGTACCACCAGAAGCTGCCGGTGATCAGCACGAGCAGGCAGCCGCCAAACAGGAAGCGGCATTTCCGCTCCAGGCTGGTTTC
>JAYVCO010000174.1:0-6391 GCA_043749935.1 Planctomycetia bacterium | reverse complement strand
CAGGGATTTACGTGCAAGCTCAAGAGAGTCGCCAGAAATGGCGGCTCTCTTTTTTATTTCGTCCCGTTTGCCAAAGCGGTCACGATCCGTGAAACTACGTTTCTCACGGCTTGATCTGCCGGAGGAATTGGGCAAAAATAGGAACTCAATCCCGCTTGAGCACTTGCGATTTTTCAGTGGTTCGCTTCTTCGCCCTTCTTCTCGCAAACGGACTTCCGATGTTCGATCAGATCGAAAAATTGAAACAAGACCTCACCGATAAGTACGTCGTGGTCGATCCTCGGATCGCCGAATTGCAGCGGTTCGAAGGCCATGTGGGCCAGGTCAAGACAGTCAACATGAGCGGTCGGGCGTTGGTTCAATTCGAAGCTTGGAACAATATCGGCTGGTACGATATCGGCGTCGATTTCCTGAGAGTCGTGCCGAAGCCCGAGCCGGCGGTCGAGGGAACGAAACACGAAGCGGCTCCGAAGGCGGCTGCCAAACCCGCAGCCAAGCCGGCGGCTGTCGCTGGAGAGAAAAAACTATCGCCACTGGAAATGGCCCGCATGCAAGGCGCAGCAAAAGGGGCCACGCCAAAATCCGCCCCTCCCTCACCCGCCGATGGAGCTGTTGCCGCCGGAGCCGCAAAAGCCGCCCCAGCGTCCGCGGGCAAGAAATCGACCGCCGAGATTCTGGCCGCGGCACGTGCCAACAAGGACGCCGCAGCAACAGCCGCAAGTGGACCAGCGGCGGTAAAATCGGCCGGAGGACCGGCGTCGGGCGCGAAGCCGGCGGCCTCGGATTCAACATCGGCAGCCGGCCCGAAAGCAAAGTTGAGCACGGCCGATATCCTGGCTGCCGCGCGTGCCAAGGCAGCCGCCGCTGCTCCTGCCGCAGCGGCTGACGTGGCTACGCCCGAGCCTGTCGCTGCGAAAGCGGCCCCCGCGGCTCCGGCTGCTACAGTCACCACAGCTAAGGCCAGGCCGGCCTCGGAGCTCGCCTTGACGCCGGGACAGCGTCCTAGCGTCAGCGAGATTCTCGCTTGGTGTCGCCAACACGACTCGAAGTAGAGTCTCGATCTCGACCGATGGATCGCCACGGAAGCGGATCGCCCCCACGCTGCCCTTCGACAGCAGAAAACTTCCCCAGTGCTCGGCAATGAAAATCCGCGCGCGACTCGCGCAGCTCCACCGACCTTTCCTGGCGCGAACCTTGATCGCGCGAGGCGAGCGCAAAAACAAAGGCCACGGCCCGTCCTGGAAGGGACAAGGCCGTGGCCCGCGTATAATCAAACCTCTAGCCCAATGCGACGGAGGAGTCGCTGCGAGAAGAGCGGGGTCAGACTGTGCTAAGCACTAGTCGTTGAATTGACCCGGCCCACGCAAATTATTAGGTCCTCCCGACGGATTTCAGGCTAATTGAGGTTTGAAGTTCGGTGAATCGGGGTCCATTTTGGCAAGCGGACTCCGCTTTTTTGTCAGCACCTTTCATCGGCACTTTTGCCGCTGCAGTTCGGTCTAATTCCGCTCGGTCTAATTCCACTTGATCGAAGTTCGGTCGTTCCTCGGTTCAACGCAATTATAGTCCACTCGCCAGCTCAAAATAGCCGTGGCGCAAAATATATGGAATTTTTTTGACCTGCCACGGGCATCACGTGCCGAAGGGTCTGAAATCGCTTGATGTCCCGCCATCCGTGGGCGAATTGTCGAAAGTAGCCTGGCTCAACTGGCAAGCCAACGCGGGCGTTTTCGAGAATTCCGAGCCGCCGATGAAAAAACACTCAATCTTCAGAGCAATTTCGTCGTGGAGCGAGGCAGCATTGCCGGAGATTCATATTGCCGGAGATTATGTTGGCGAACGATTACGCTGTTCTTCAGGGTGCTGTTATTTAGGATGACGCTGCGAGAGCTCGCGGAGACTTTCATCCTGCACTTCTTGTTCGCGATCTCGATCGCTCCACAAAAAGGCATCGACCGCGTCCTCGAGCTTTTCCAAAGTCTCGTAATGACCGCTGGTAATCAGGCGTTTCAGCTCGGCGATTGTTGTCTCGCGCGATGTTGTTTCAGCAGTACGGGCCATCGCGGTCCTCCTCATGCGGAACCAGCTACCGCCCCGAAACCGGATCGTTCGTCCATGGTTTCGAGTTCACGTAAACAACATGCTAGCAGATTCGTTCTGAAATGAAATTGGCCGCGCGGCAGCTCTACAATTTTCCCGAAAAACGTCCTGAAAAGACGTAAAACCCGCCGCAAAAGGCACAGCTTTCGCGGCGGGTCGTAACGTCTGAGCAGTGTGGATAACTTGTCGATTTTTCGCGCGCTACGACTTCTTTTCGACGACCCAAATGTTTCGGTAGGTCACGGGGTTTCCGTGCGCTTGCAACAGGAACGGTCCCTTGCCAGGGAATTCTTTGGGCGCACCCCCCGGAGTCAGGTTGGGCAACTCGAAATTGTCGTGAATCGTCACGCCGTTGTGCTTGACCGTGACCCGGGCGTTTTTGTTTTTCTGCTCTCCATCAAACCGAGCGCCCGTGAAATCGATATCGTAAGTCTGCCACGAGAGCGGCGGATAGCACATGTTGACGTCCGGTTGGCGAATCTGATAGAAGCCGCCGCACTCGTTGTTTTCTCCCGACAGGCCAAACGAGTCGAGCACCTGGCATTCATATCGATTTTGCAAATACAAGCCGCTGTTGCCGCGAGCTTGCCCGGTCGCCTTGGGCACGAACGGCGTGCGAAACTCGATGTGAAAGCTGAAGTCCTGAAAATCGTCTTTGGTGCGCGTGCCGGCCAGCAACAAGTTTTGTTCGACGATCTTGCCGCCGACCCACGCATCAGCGTTCGATCCGTCGAAGAGCACCCTGGCTCCCGCCGGTGGCTTCGCGCCCAATGTCGCGCTCTTGCGATCGACCTTGGGCAGCGTGCCGATCGAGTTGCCGCCGCTATCGAGGATGGTCATCTTGCCATCGGCGATTTTTGCCACGCCGTTTTCGCCGGTGAATGTGACCGCGCCGTTTTCAATTTGGCTGTCGCCTTCGATTTTCTGATCATCGCGCTTCCAGCCGTCGCCGGGCAAGCCGCCAAAATAAAACACCGCGTGAAATTTGCCGTCACCCAGCGCGATCACCTGGGATCCGAACTTGACCTTGTTGTCTTGTATTGTCAGTTCGCCCTGGTACTCGCCCTGAATGGCGAAGTCCGGGCCTGCATTGGCAGGACCGGTAAATGCCTGGCCGTCGGCCGCCAGGACGCGAGAAGCCACGGCACAGCAAATCGCCGCCGCCAGAAAAAATCGCCGCAACATAAGGACTCTCCTTCATCGATTGAAAACGCTCGGATGCTCAAAGTGAATCACGGAGGGGTTATTTTGACTCGCGCCGGCGCCCGCCGCAAGCACTCTGTGGACCAGCCCGATGGCCTCTGCCGGCACGAAAAAACCGCCGTGCTACTCAAAAAAAACAGGCCCGAGATAATCCCGGGCCTGTTCGCTGACGTTTTTAGATTTCGTGCGGAATCTAGGCAAATAGCTTCGAGACCACTTCGGCTTTGACCAGCTCGCGCGGCTGATTCAAGTGGTTGTAAACGATCGTGGCGGGGTTGATGCCCATCGCATGATAGATCGTGGCCAATAGCTCGATCGGGTGCACGGGGTTATCCAGCGGTGCCGAAGCCGTGGCGTCGGACTTGCCGTGAACGTAGCCGCGCTTGATGCCGCCGCCGGCGATGCAAGCCGTATAGCAGTAGGGCCAGTGATCGCGCCCGTCGTCGTTGTTCGCATTGCCCGAAGTGCTGACGCCGCGCTGCGGACTGCGGGCTAACTCGCCCACCGCCAGCACCTGAGTATCCTCCAGCATGCCGCGCTCATCGAGATCGGCAATCAAGGTCGAGAGACCCGAGTCGAGCATCGGAGCCGACTGGTTTCGCATTCGCAAAGAAAGCCCGGTGTGGACATCCCACGAATGATTGTCGGAGTTGGCTACTTTCGGCCACACGACTTCGACCACGCGCGTGCCGGCCTCGACCAATCGGCGCGCCAGCAGCAAGCTTTGCCCAAACGTGTTTCGGCCGTAGCGATCGCGCGTCGCATCCGATTCGGCTTTCAGGTTGAAGGCGTTGCGAGCCCGGCCGGAAATGATCAGGCCCAAGGCCTTGTCGTAGTATTCGTTGAGATCGTACTTGGCCACGGCCTTATCGACCTCGGGCATGCCCTTGTTGATGACGTCGCGCAGGCGAGCGCGGCGCTCGAGCCGGGCCGACGATACTTCCGGGCGAAGGTTCAAGTCGTCGACCGTGATCCGGTCCATCTTGGCCATGTCCATGTCGTCGCCAGACGGATAGAGATAGTAGGGGTCGTACGCGCGGCCCAGGAAACCCGCAGTGCCGCCCTTGCCCACCACGTTGCTCTCTTGCAACGGACGCGGCAACATGACGAACGGCAGCATGGGAACTGTCGGCGGCTTGATCCGCACGATGTTCGATCCGAACGTCGGAAAGTCCTTGGGGCTCGGTGGCTCGAGCTGGCCCGACGGGCTGACCTTGTCTGTCGTGTATCCGGTGTGCATTTGATAGATGGCCGCCGTGTGGTTGAACAACCCGACCGGCGTGTAGCTGACCGAGCGGATCATCGTCATCTTGTCGTTCACCTGCGCCAGCTTCGGCAGCAGCTCGGTGAAGTTGACGCCCGGCAGCTTCGTGGGAATTTGTTTGTAGACGCTGCGCACGTTGTCGGGCACGTTGTCTTTGGGATCCCACAAATCCAAATGGCTCGGTCCACCTTGCAGGTAGACCATGATTACGCTCTTGGCTTTGTTCCACCCCGGTCCGCCGCCACTCGTGGCGTCGCTATTGGCCTTGGCTTGCTTCAGCTCGAGCATTTCGGCAAGACTTAGGCCCAACACGGCGGAGCCGCCCACGCGAAGCAGATCGCGGCGGGTCATGCCGGTGCCAGGATCGCAGAGATCTTTACCGAGTTGTCCCGGAATCCTCAACATCGTCTCGTACCTCCGGTGCTAGCAGCCGTGCAAGGTCCGCTCAGGCGGGCAGGGCGGTGGATCGAAAAACGCCAAGTGGTGAGCCGTCGTAAAAACGGTGAATTAGCAGGCCAACTCGTCCAGTGCGCAATATGGTCGCGCTCGAGAGCTATGTCTCGCAGTATAGTAGCTTTCGCAGCCCGATGTCAAACTCCAGTTGCGCCGTGCCTGGCTCGCTAGGTCCACCCGCATGGCATGCATAACCCCTTTCTTTGCCCCTGCTTACCGCGATAGCGCATGGGTAGCGGCCAAGTGGCCATCAGCCGGTTCACGGGCCGGATCGAGTGGAGGTTGAGGTCATTTGCTTTTCCCACCAACGCTCGATCGCCTGGCTGCCTTCGGCCGTCGTGTATCGATAGCCGGCAAATCGCAAGCGTTCCAGGGCTGCTTCGCCGGCTGGTTCCAAGCCATAGCTTCGCGGCGAAAGCCCGTGGCGGTCTAACATCAGCGCCGCGGCGCTCGCGCCCAGGCTGGGCGCCGGGTCGGCGTTGGTCATCAACGGTGTCCCTTCGCTCAGTAGCCGCGCGAGCCAGGCATCCACCTCGGGCCAAGGATCGCGCTGGGCGATGGCCAGGGCCGCGATCCAGGCTATTTGGTAGGGGCTGTCGTAACTTGGTTTTCCGAGCCGGCCGGAGCACGCGGTTTGCTCGAGCGCCGGCACTGCCTCGCGCGTGCCGACCCGGGTCAGCATGTAGCAAATTCCGCTTTGCACCGTGACTTGGCTGGTCAGTTCACCGCTAGTCGTCACCAACGGCTGATCGGGGACCGTTTGAAAGTAGGGACCGACAAACTTAGAAACAGCTCGCGGGTCGAGCTGTGCCAGGAGCATGATCTGCCCCTCGTTGAGTACGACTTTGTTTGCCAAGAAATGGTCCAGCGTCTTTTGGCTGATTTCCAGCAGGCGCTGACCTTCGTCTCGCTTGAGCAGGTACTCGTACGCCAATCGACGACGGGGGGTCGGAAGATTGACCAGATAGAACATGACTTCCAGGCTCGGATTGGGGTTTGGAATTGCGACCCCCACGGGATAATCGCCTTCGCTGAGTGTACTGCCGCTGACACAATGGGCCGTTTTGTTGTCGATTCGGTCGAAGTGCGTCGCGCGCACAGCCATTTCGGGAATCTGTGGCACGTCCACCAGCAGGTGCTGAACCGTAAGGTTCTGTCGATGCTCCCAGTTAACTTCCTGTCGAATATCGGGGCGTTCAACCTGATGACCCCAGACTTCGGCCGCGATCGCCGGTCTGGAAAAATCGGCGACATCCCGCAACAGCTCAACGTTCGTGGCGTCGGTCGAGGCCGCGATTTTCTTTTCCAATAGTTCCAACACATGCGGCCGCGTATCGTCGCGCACGATCAGGTCGATCAACTCTCGCCGAG
>JAYVCO010000173.1:0-2407 GCA_043749935.1 Planctomycetia bacterium | reverse complement strand
CGTTGCGGGCAATCTCAAGCGCGGGCCCGGCGGACTGATCGATATCGAGTTTCTGGTGCAAATGCTGAAATTGAAGCATGCCAGCGTGCGGCCGAAAATTGCCGTGCCCGGCACGCTCGAAAGTCTCGAGGCGCTCACCGCCGCCGGCATTTTGGACCGCGAGGACGGCGAGTTCTTCATCGGCAGCTATCGTTTTCTGCGAACCGTCCAGGCGCGAATGCGGTTGATGAGCACCACGGCTCGCAACGACCTGCCCGACGAACCGCGCGAACTGGCCCGGCTGGCCCGGCTGCTAGGCTACGCCAGTGCCGAGGCCCTGCTGGCCGACTGCCAGCGCACGACCGCCGAAAACCGCCGCCGCTGCGAACGGATTTTTGGCATCGTGGCGGTGTAGCGAAAAGTAACAGGCCGTGTTTACTCGCGCCACGTAGCGACTTATGCTATCAGGCAATCTCTTGCGTTCGGTCCAGGCAATTCCACTTCGAGAAAGAAGCGGTATATGAAAATCCAGCGATTCTGTCTCTCGTTGCTTTCCATAGTGATCCCACTTCATTCGGCGTCCATTGCCGTCGCCCAAAAGACCGCGCCATCGGCCGCCGCACAAGCGAAAAGCTACGATCAATCTCGCGTGGGCGACGCGGACCCGCAGCGAATTGTCGTGCCTACCAACCAGGTGCTTTCGCCGCTGGGTCGACAGGTGGGCTATGCCGGCCGGCCGACCGATTTGGCACTGAGCCCGGATGGCCGGATTTTGGCCGTGCTCGACCGGGCACAGGTACTGACCATTCGGGTCGAGACCGGCGAGATCGTGTCCCGGGCGCCGCACAAGGGAGGCAGCTATGCGGGTCTGGTCTTCACGCCCGACGGCAAACGACTTTTGGCTTCGAGCATCGGCGGCACCATTGGTGTTTTCGAGGTCGAAGCCGATGGCGAACTGGAAGCCGAGCCGCCGATCAAGCTGACACCAGTTCCGGGCTCGCGCTCTGACAGCGCGTTGCCGGTGAGTCTGGCGATCGATGAGAGCGGCAAGACGCTCTGGGCGGTGCTCAACTTGAACAATAAGCTGGCCGAGATCGATCTGGCCAGCGGCAGCGTCAAACGCGAGTTGCCGGTGGGCAACGCGCCGTATGGCGTGGCACTGCTGGGCGACAAAGCGTACGTAACGAATTGGGCCGGACGCAAACCGGAAGAGGGCTCGCTCACCGGACCCGCGGGCCGCGGCGCGCCGGTGCGCGTCGATGCCGTCCGACACATCGCCTCCGAAGGCTCGGTGTCGATTTTGGATCTTGTCAGTGGCAAAGAACAAAAACAGATTCTCGTGGGGCTGCATCCCTCGGCCATTATTCTCACGCCCGATCGGGCACACCTGGTCGTGGCGAATGCCAACAGCGACACGCTTTCGGTGATCGACACGCGCAAGGACGAAGTGATCGAGACGATTTCGACGCGACCAGCCGAGAAGCTGCTGTTCGGCAGTGCTCCCAACGGGCTGGCCATCACTCCCGACGGCAAGACGCTGTACGTTTCGAACGGCACGAACAACGCCGTGGCGGTGATTGCCTTCGAGCCGGGCAAGAGCCGGATGCTCGGATGTTTTCCGACCGGTTGGTATCCGGCGGCACTCGTGCTCGATGCAAAACGCAACATGCTCTACGTGGCCAACGTCAAGGGTGTTGGATCGCGGAACGAGGTCAAGGACCGCAAGGTCAAAGGCAAAGACGTGTTTGGCTACAACTCGCACGATCAATTGGGCACGATTTCATTCGTGACGCTGCCCAGCCTCGGCGAATTGGCAGCGCACACCGGCAAAGTGCTGACCAACAATCGGTTGACCGAATCGATCAGCGCGTTGGCGCCGCCGCGCAAGGACGCCCGCCCGCGGGCCGTGCCCGAGCGGCATGGCGAGCCGTCGCTCATCAAGCATGTGCTGTACATCATCAAAGAAAACCGCACCTACGATCAGGTTTTCGGCGACGTGAAGCGCGGCGAGGGTGACGAGAGCTTGTGTATGTTTGGCGAGGAAGTGACGCCCAATCAGCACAAGCTGGTCGACGAGTTTGTCTTGCTCGACAACTTTTATTGCAGCGGCGTGCTCAGTGCCGACGGCCACCAGTGGGCGACCGAAGCCTACGTGACCGACTATTTGGAAAAAGCGTTCGGCGGCTGGCCGCGCAGCTATCCCTATGCGGGCGGCGATGCGCTGGCATATGCCTCGAGCGGATTTCTTTGGGACAATGCGATCTTGCACAAGAAGAGCCTGCGGATTTACGGCGAGTTCGTGCAGGCCTCGATCCGCTGGAAAGACGCGGATCGACAAGGGACGCCCAAGTTCATCGACTGCTACGAAGATTTCGTGAAGCAGGCCGGAAAAGTCGAGATTCGCGGCACGGCTGCGATCAAATCGCTC
>JAYVCO010000172.1:0-15334 GCA_043749935.1 Planctomycetia bacterium | reverse complement strand
CGACGCACTCGCTACACGCCACCCTTGCGCATGTGGCAGTTCTTGAACTTCTTGCCGCTGCCGCAGGGGCACGGATCGTTGCGGCCGACTTTTTCCTGTCGATTGCGAATCGGCTCGATCTTGCGGTCTGCCTGGCTGCCGTCGATGGCGGCTTTTTGCTGGCCCGAGATATCCGACGAGGTGGGCGGAGCCTCTTCGTGAATCGCTTCGCTCTCGACAAATGTTGACCCCGCCGACTCGTCCAATTGCTCGACGCGGAACACCAAATCGGTCACGCGCTCGGCGATCGACGTCCACATCAGCTCGAACGTCCGCATCCCCTCGCGCTTATATTCGACCTTGGGATCGACCTGGGCATAGCCGCGCAAGCCGACACTCGAACGCAAGTGGTCCATCGCCAACAGGTGATCTTTCCAGGCCGTGTCCAGAATCTGCAGCACGAGCGACCGCTCCATGCGGCGCATCTCGGGCCGATAATAATCTTCGACCGCCATTTCCAACCGCTGTTCGAGTTGTTCGCGGTTGAGCCGGGCCATGTCTTCGGTCGGCAACTCGCAGCGCAGGCTTTGCCGCAGCCAGTCGGAAAGGGAGGTCAGCGCGCCGTTTCCGCCGCTGGCGACCCCCACGGTTTGCTCGGGTCCGGCATCGTTGAACAGTTTATCGACGCGGCGATGGACTTCTTCCATCACGGCACTAGCTTGCGCTTGCAAAGCGCGGCTATGGTCGACCAGCAAGCTGCGGATTTCATCGCGCTGACGATTCTTCAGGTCCTCGACGTCCAATTCAACGTTGAACCGCTCGCGCGCCCAAGCCACGAGCGAATCGCGATCGACCCGTTTGTGGCCGCTGGCGTCTTGCTTGGTGAAGTGATAGAGCCCGGCCATGACCGGATACTCCGTTTCGCGCTCTTCGTATGCCAGGGCCGCCTTTTCGCGAACCATCCGCTTGAAGCCTTCCGCGTCGAGCGCGGCCACTTCGGCCGGTTCGAGTTGGATGCCCATCTTGTATTGCACCCAGCCACGCGCCTGGCGAACGCCAAAATCTTCTTCCAGATAACGCTCGCCTTCCTTCAAGTCGAGTGCTTCGATCGTTTCGCGAGCCTTCTCGATCACCATTTCCGCAATGTCGTCGCGCGGAATCTTTCTCAGCTCGCGATCGCGAATGTTCAGCTTCCAGCGCGTGCTGAGCAGCTTGGCCAGCGCCTCCCAATTCCACTCGTCAGGTTCCTCCCCCTCGGGCAGGTTCTCCTCGATGGCGTCGATCACCTGGCTTTCGATCTTCCGCGCGGCTTCGTCCCGGGCGAGCCGCGTAGCACTCTCGAAATCGAGATTTTGGAAGTCGCGCGGTTCCAATTCGACCGAGAGTTGGGCGCTGGCCCAGCCGGCGAACGAATCGGTGCGATAATCCTTGGCCAAAAACTCCTCGAGGTGCTGATCGATCTCGGCGTTGATCATTTCCAGGATCAACAGCTTGCAATTGGCGCCGTTTAGTATGCGTTGCCGATAGCCATAGACCCGCTTGCGCTGCTCGTCCATGACTTCGTCGTATTCGAGCAGGTTTTTGCGGATTTCGAAGTTGCGCTCTTCGACTTTCTTCTGAGCGCCTTCGACGCGTCGCGTGACCAGCCGGCTTTCGATCGCTTCGCCTTCTTGCATGCCCAGCCGCGTGAGCACGTTTTTCACCCACTCGCCGGCAAAGATTCGCATCAGATCGTCTTCCAGCGACAGGAAGAACCGGCTGCTGCCCGGATCACCCTGACGTCCGCAGCGACCGCGCAACTGCAAGTCGATGCGGCGGGCTTCGTGGCGCTCGGTGCCGATGATGTGCAACCCGTTCAGCCCGCGAACTTCTTCTCCCTCGGGCTTCATCTTTTCGCGCTCTTCGATTTCCTTGATGAGCGAAACCCATTCCTCCTGGGGCACGTCGAGCCGCGTGGCGTATTTGTCTTGCAACAAGGCCCAGGCCATCGTCTCGGCATTGCCGCCCAAAATGATATCCGTACCGCGGCCGGCCATGTTCGTGGCGATCGTCACTGCGTTCTTACGGCCGGCCTGGGCTACGATTTCGGCCTCGCGTTTGTGATGCTTGGCGTTGAGCACCTGGTGCTTGATGCCCCGCTTGTCGAGCATGGCCGAAATCCGCTCGCTCTTTTCAATCGACACGGTGCCAACCAGCACCGGCCGACCGCGCTTCTGAATATCGCGAATCTTCGAGCGCGGAATCGTTTCGCGCTGCTTGTTTTCGCGCAGTTGAATTTCGACCGCGTCGGGCTCTTCCTTGACGATCGTGCCAACCCTGTCGGTGTGATCGCTCAGCTCGATCACGTCCCAACGGTTCAAATGCTCGATCTCTTCGGCAATTGCCTGGTATTTTTCGCGCTCGGTCCGATAGATGACGTCGGGGAAGTTGACCCGTTTGAGCGGGCGGTTGGTCGGAACCGCGATCACGTCGAGGTTGTAAATCTTCCAGAATTCCGAGGCCTCGGTCATGGCCGTGCCGGTCATGCCGCAAATCTTGTCGTACAGCTTGAAGAAGTTTTGCAGCGTGATCGTGGCCAGCGTCTGGTTTTCTTCCTTGATGCGCACTCCCTCTTTGGCCTCGCACGCCTGGTGCAAACCGTCACTCCAATTGCGGCCCGGCATCAGGCGGCCGGTGAACTCATCGACGATGATGATCTCGTCGTCCATCACCACGTAGTTCACGTCGCGCTTGTAAAGGTAATGCGCCTTGAGCGAGTTATCGATCAGGTGCGGCCATTCCATGTTGCCGGAAGTATAAAAGCTCTCGACGCCGGCCAGTTTCTCGGCCGCGCGAACCCCCTCATCGGTCAGATGAACCGAGTGTTCCTTTTCCTTGACTTCGAAATGGACCTCCTTGACCAACTGCCTCGCGATCTTGTCGGCCTGGGCATAACGGGTGACGTCGTCATGTGCTGGACCCGCAATGATCAGCGGCGTGCGGGCCTCGTCGATCAGGATGTTGTCGACTTCGTCGATGATCGCGAAGTGTAGCGGACCTTGCGCTTGCTGCATGTGCTTTGGATAGCGGTCGTCGTCGCGCGCGGCCGGGCGCATATTGTCGCGGAGATAGTCGAAGCCGAACTCGTTATTGGTTCCGTAGGTGATATCGCAGGCGTACGACACCTGCCGCTCGCCCGACTCCATGCCCCCTTGGATGCTGCCAACCGTCAGGCCCAGGCCCATATAGATCGGGCCCATCCACTCCATGTCGCGACGGGCCAGGTAGTCGTTGACAGTCACGACGTGGACCCCCTTGCCCACCAGCGCATTCAAATAGGCCGGCAACGTGGCCACCAGGGTTTTGCCTTCGCCAGTCACCATTTCCGCGATATTTCCGCCGTGCAAGATCATGCCGCCCATCATCTGGACGTCGTAATGGCGCATGCCCAGAAAGCGGCGGCCGGACTCGCGACAGGCCGCAAAGGCTTCGACCAGCAGATCGTCGACCGTTTCGCCTTCGGCCAGCCGCCCGCGAAACAACACAGTCTGATGTTTCAGCTCCTCGTCGGTCATCGCCCGGAATTTTGGTTCCAGGGCGTTGATCGCATCGACCTTGGGCTGTAACTTCTTGATATATCTCGCATTGGACGAGCCAAACAGCGAGGTGATGCCGCGCTCGAACCCTGATCCCAGGGCCGAAAAGATACCGGCGACGATTTCCCAAATACGTTCCAACAGTTCCATAAGCTACTTGGACCCGTTCACGAGAGCGGCTGAAATGAGGCCCGCGCAGTTGCGGCCCCTAGTGGCCAGCGAGGTTATCGCTGGCTCGGAAACATCCCTGTCCGGAAAACGACCCATTCCGGAAAACGAACTTGTCCGGAAAATATCTCTGTCCGAAAGCGGCCTTTTGAGGTCAACAAGGCGCAACATTCGCAAGCAGCATAATTTATAACGATTATTACGAAGGGTCAAGAACGGTTGTTCGACGGCCAGCGACCGTCGCCAGAGGTACTTCGCCCGCGAAACGGCTCTCTTGGACCCCTTCTGGACCCGCGAGTGGCCCTCGCTAACATCGCAATTCGACTATCTTCTCTCCGCTCGCTAACACGGGGTCTTGTTTGGACAGATCGATCTTAACCTCTGACATGAAAGGCCAGATGGTATTCCTGGGCACCGGCACCTCGGTCGGTGTGCCCGTGATCGGCTGCGGATGCTCGACTTGCGCCAGCAACAACCCGCGTAACAGTCGGTTGCGGTGTGCCTTGGTACTTGGCCTGCCGGGCGGAAACCTGCTGATCGACAGTCCGCCAGATCTGAGAACTCAATTGTTGCGGGAGAAGATCGGAATTATCCATGCCGCGCTGTTTACCCACGATCACGCCGACCATGTTTTCGGTTTGGACGATCTGCGGCTGTTCCCCTACTACCTGGGGCACCCTTTGCCGGTTTACTGCGAGGACCAGGTAGAAGCTCGCATTCGCAAGTCCTTCGACTATGCCTTCGCGCACGAGGCGCCGCACTACGCGGGCGGCGTGCCGCAGATTTCGTTTCAGCGGATCACGACCGAGCCGTTTGAGGTGCTTGGGCAACCGATCGTTCCGATCCGGCTCGAGCACGGAAGGTTTCGCGTACTGGGTTTCCGAATCGGAAATATTGCGTATTGCACCGACACCAACCTCATTCCGCCGGAGAGTTGGCCCCTGCTCGAGGGGCTCGACGTGCTGGTGGTCGACGCATTGCGGCTGAAGCCGCACCCCACGCATTTCAGTCTGGCCCAGGCTGTGGAAGTTGCCGAGCGAGTGGCAGCCAAGCGCACGTACTTTACGCACATGTCGCACGACCTGGAACACGAAGCGACGAATGCCGGTCTTCCGGCCGGTATGGAGTTGGCCTACGACGGCTTGCGCATTCCGCTGACGTAGCAAAAAAATCGGAATGCCAGTTGCGACCCTGGCACCCCGATCGATTTATCGATTTGCTTCGCCTCGACTACCGGCGGCCGACCGCGGCGGCCTGCGGAGTCTTGAAGAGCTTGCAGTAGTCGGTCGTGATCGCCAGCACTTCGTTGAAGTAGTAATCTCGCTTCACGACCGGGCGAGTCGGATCGTTGAGCTCTTCCAGCTCTTTCTCTTCTTGCTTCTCGGCCGAAAGGTCGGCCTTGTCGGCGATGAACTTCTCTTTATTCAACGAAATCCGCTTGCTCTTTTTCTGTTCGTTGAACCGTTCGATTTCGCGGCCGACCTTCTGGAAGTCCTTCGAATCCTTGCGGCGTTCGGCCGAGAGGCCACGCAGGTGGTCAACGATCCGATTGTCCACGTAGTTGTACTTGTGATAGGGCACCGGATCGACGTGGTCGAACTTCATTGCGAAGTCCAGGCTCGATTCGCCGTCCAACTGGCTGGTAATCGACGGCAACTCGACGTCGGCCAACACGCCGCGATTTTGCGTGCTATCGCCGTCGGGCCGATAGAACTGCTGTTCCGTGATCTTGAGCGCGCCCAACTGCGGAGCATTGGGCAGCCGGCCGAAGAGCCGCTGGCCCAAGTCGAGCAGGCTTTGAACCGTGCCCTTGCCGTGGGTCGAGTTGTCGCCCACGATCAGCCCGCGTTTGTAGTCTTGAATCGCGCCGGCGAAGATTTCGCTGGCGCTGGCGCTAAACTTACCGGTGAGCACCACCAGCGGTCCGGCCCATTCCAAACCGATGTCGGTGTCATCGTATTGTGTCTTCTGGCCATCGGAGTCTTTCACCTGGACCACGGGGCCTTTATCGATGAACAACCCGGTGAGCTTGATCGACTCGGTCAATGAGCCTCCGCCGTTATGGCGCAGGTCGATCACGACCGCGTCGACCTTTTGAGCGTTGAAATCCTTGAGCAATTTCGAAACGTCGCGCGTGGTGCTCTTGAAATCCTCTTTGCCGGCCCGAGCGCCGCTCATGTCCATATAGAAGCTCGGCAGGTTGATCACGCCCACTTTGTAGGGCGCGCCATCAGCCTTCTTGCCGGCTTCCAGAATCACGCTGCGGGCCTCTTGATCGGTCAATTCGATCTGCTGCCGCACGATATTGAAGATCTTCGGTTCCGTTTCGCCCTTGCCCAGAACCTGCAAGCGCACCGTCGTGCCTTGGTGACCGCGGATCTGCTTGACCACGTCGTTCAGCTTCATGTCGGCCACGTCGACGATTTTTCCATCGGCTCCCTGACCGACGCCGACAATCCGATCGTCCGGCTTGAGCCGTCCGTCCTTGAATGCCGCGCCACCGGGAATGATCTTCTTGACGACCGTCTCACCGTCCGGCGATTCCAGCGCCGCGCCAATGCCCTCGAGATTAAGACGCATCTGGATTTCGAAGTTTTCCAGCGTCTCGGGCGACATGTAGCTGGTGTGGGGGTCGTAGCTGGTGGTGAGCGCCGTCAGATACATTTCCAACAACTCGTTGTTGTCAGTCTGCTTCATCCGCTTGGCAAGCTGATGGTATCGCTTGGAAATCTTGTCTTGTGCGGGCTTGCCTTCCAGCCTGCCGGTTTTTTCGCGGGAGGTGGCCCGCTCACCTTCTAACCTGGGCTTTTCAGTAGCCAGTTCGAGAAGCTCGTATTTGACTCGCTGGCGCCAGCGATCGCGCATCTCGGCATCGGTCTTGGCGAAGGAAATCTGATCGGCGTCGGTGATCAGGTCTTCGTTGATCGTATAATCCTGCGGCTGCGGCAACAATTCGTCGACCAGCTTGACCCGCTCATCGAGTCGTTCCAGAAACTTCTTGAAGACGCGGTAGGCGAACGACGTGTCCCCCTTTTTGGCCATGTCGTCCAATTGGTCCTTGTAGTCCATGAAGCTGTCGACATCGGCTTGGGTGAAGAACAACTTGCGCGAGTCGAGCATCTTCAAGTAGTTGTTCAACCAACGATTGCTGATTTCGTTGTCAATCGGGTGCCGGGTCAGATGCTGACGCGACATGAGGCTCGTAATAGCCACTGTGATGTTGCGATCGGCCGGCTGAGGCCCGGTAACTTCGGCCAGTGCGAGTCGACCCGCAACCAGCGAAGAGCCGGCAATGGCCGCTACCACCAATGATTTGGTCAAGAATTGCGAGCAACGCAAACGGCTCAACAGGGTGGTAAATCGGCTCATTGCACTCCCTCTGCGAATTTCCTAGAAAACCTAAGTGCCGCGAACTAAACGGGTTAAAAAGATCGTATACGCCTCTGCCCCAGAATGCAATATCAGCATTCTCAGCCCAATCGGAAGCGTCCGCCAACGTCTTAACCCGAAGGCCTGCCGGCCCAAGCGATTGCGCATCTGTCCTTCAGTACGCCAAGCGGTTGCATTTGGGTCGAGAGGGATTCCGTCAATTGACGCGACATCGGATTAATCCGCGGATATCGGCTGCATTCACAGGCCGGGTTTTGGCTGCGCAATCCTACGATCAGCCAAAGGCCGACCCCCCGCCGCGCGGTTCGTTTGGGGCGCGCTAAGCATGCAGCGAGCCTGCGCGGTCGAGCGCGGCTTGCGCGACGAGCTTTGAGGGTCCCAGATGCGCGGCAGTGACCCACTGAATGTTGGGATGACGCCGAGCATATTGCTCGACGAGCGCCGCGATGCGATCGAGCAACACGCCGCCAAACAGCAGATGCGGTTGGACCACCACGCGCCGAACTGGCAGACTCACAACTTCCTCCAGCACGATATCCAAGCGAGGCTCGGCCATCGCCACGAATGCGGTCCGCACCTCAGCCACCGGAATGAGCCGCTGTCGCAGCGCCACGAACTGCCGCATTTCGACCAGCGCCTCGCTGTCGTGGCTACCGCGACCTACAATCACCAGCGCGGTTTCATTCGCCAATACCGGCGGCAGTACAGCCACTGACTCGTCATATCGGAGTTGAGAAAGCTCGACGATCGCCTCGTGGCAGCCCAGGTGGTCAGATTGCTCGATGATTATTCCTGGACTACTTCCTGCGTGCTCCGCGGCAGCCGACGCGACGGCCTTGGGTATGTCTCTCTTGGCATGCCCGGCCGCAAACAGCAACAAGGGCACGACGGTTACTCGACGGGCGCCTCGGTGCACGAGGTTACGCAAACCCCTGGCGATCGTCGGTTCGGCAAATTCGAGAAACGCCGATTCGACCGGAACTTTGCCCGCCATTTCGGCCACGAGCCGAGACGTTGTGAGAAACTCTTCGAGGCCAACTGGCTCGCGCGAGCCATGCCCCACCAGCAGCAGCCCCCGCTTTTCAGTCAAGGTTTTTCCCCGGAATGTCGAGTTGGCCATGCCGTGGCGGCTGGAAAAGAAGGGGAACGAGCAAAAAAGCTATCCGCGTCACGCGGCAGACCGCTTCATTCTAGGTTCGGCGAACGTAAGCGAACAGTAACAGGCCGTGTACAACTAGTCCCATCTGGCACTAGGGCGTGATATACTGACGGCACTTTTTGGTCCGAATACCGGCCAATTTCACCCGCCCCAGTACCGAGCAAACGGCCCAACCGCGTGTATATCTACTTGACGATGACGGTTGGCAACCGAGCCGGCGTCAGCTTCCTGCTCGATCCGACAGAGGAGAATCGCCTTGGCCGCGATCCCGACTGCGCGATCTCGCTGGGCGATCCGCTCTGCTCGCGCGTGCATGCGGTGATCTTTCAAGATCACGGCGTCTGGCACATTCGCGACGCCAGCAGCCGCAATGGCACGTTCGTCAACGACCAGAAGATCGACGACGCGGTGTTAAGCGATAACCATCACGTTCGCGTTGGATCCACCGAGTTCGAATTCCACCTGACCGACCAACCCCCGACCCTCGACTCGCAAGCACTAGGTGCGCTGACCGAAACAGTCATCAAGAACCAATCGATGGGTAACCAGGCGGTCGAGCCGCCGGCGATAGCAGCGCTGACCGATTCGCGCCGCGCTCAGGAACTTCTGCTGCTCTACCAGTTCAGCATCAAACTGCTGGCGTGCGAGTCGCCCGATGAAGTTGCACGGGCCTCGTTGGAATTGATCATGGAGTGGACCCACGCCACGGTGGTCGGCTTTTTGTGGCTCAGCGACGAAGGCGACTTGAAACCTCGGCTGGTCATTCCTCCCGACGCCAAGAAACAGGTTACGTTGAGCAAGATGCTCACCGACCTGGTTTGCCAACAGCAGCAAGCGATTTGGGTGGCCAACGAGCGGGCCGGCGAGCCGATGGACAACTTGCAGCATTACGCCGACGCGCTCTGCGTTCCATTGGTGCATGCCGACACGATCTTAGGCGCGATCCACGTCTACCTCGAGCACGGACGATTCAGGCAATCCGATTTCGATTTCACGATTTCCCTGGCCAAAATCACGACCGTGGCCCTGGTGCGCGCTCGCCGCGAGCGGAGCTTGACCACCGACTATCAACACCTCGTGGCCAAACTACCCGATCAGGGCGAGATCATCGGCAACAGCCCGGCGATGTTGGAGCTCAAATCCAAAATCCAGCGAATGACGCGCGCGACCGGCTGCGTGCTGATCAACGGCGAGAGCGGAACGGGCAAAGAATTGATCGCCCGCGCGTTGCACCAGGCCAGCACCCGTGCCGATCGGCCGATGCTGTGCGTCAATTGCGCGGCGATTCCGCCCGACCTGATGGATAGCCAACTGTTCGGGCACAAGTCGGGCTCGTTCACCGGCGCGGATCGCGACCACATTGGTTTTTTCCAGCAAGCCGACCTGGGAACGTTGTTCCTGGACGAGGTCGGCGAAATGACGCTCGAAGGCCAGGCCAAGTTGCTGCGCATTCTGGAGGGCCATCCCTTTCTTCCGGTCGGAGCACAGCAGGAAGTCAGCGTGGATGTGCGCGTGATCACGGCCACGAATCAGGATTTGCAGGCCTACGTTCGCCAGCGGAAGTTCCGCGAGGATCTGTACTATCGGTTGACCGTGTTCGAGCTCTCGGCTCCTCCCTTGCGAGAGCGGGGCGAAGACATCGGCTTGCTCGTCGATTTTTTTCTCGATCACTTCCGCCGACAGCATGGCCGCCCGGGCCTGCGGCTGTCGCGGCCGGCGCGCGAAAAATTGCTCAGCTACCAGTGGCCGGGCAATGTCCGCCAGCTGCGCAATGTGATCGACAGTGCCGTGGTGCTGGCCGAAGACCCGGAAATCAAAGTGGCCGATCTGGGACTGCACGCACCGGTCAACGGCGAGCTCGAATCCCTGAAACTGGACCTGTGGGAAAAGCGGCTCATCGGCGAAGCCTTGCAACGCGCAAGCGGAAATGTGCCCGATGCCGCCAACTTGCTGGGCATCGGCCGGGCCACGTTATATCGGAAAATCGAACATTACGGCATTGCCCGGTAAGATTACGCCCCGTTGAAACAGTGCCCATTCATAGTTCCGCTCTACCAGAACAAACGACCACGAGCGAGGAATTTTGCCATGGTTCGCCGATCGTTAGGAATGTTGTTGGTCCTGGTCTGCACCGCGTACTCGACCAGTGGGGCGCAAGAGTGGATTCGTTTTCGTGGGCCCAACGGGACTGGCCAGAGTGACGCCACGGGGATTCCGGCCAGTTGGGGCGACAATGATTATCTTTGGAAATCCACGCTACCGGGTATCGGTCACTCGTCGCCCGTGCTGTGGGGAAACCAGATTTTTCTTCTCAGCGCGAACCCGCAAGATGGAACGCGCCATGTCTTGTGCGTGTCGGCGGCCGACGGAAAGTTGAGCTGGAAGCAGGATTTCCCCTCCAAGACGCATCGCATTCATCAGCAGAATAGTTTGGCGTCGAGCACGCCGACGGTCGACGCGGATCACGTATATTGCGCCTGGGCGACTCCGGAAGAATTCACGCTTGTCGCACTTAAACATGATGGCTCGACTGCTTGGCGCGCCAACTTGGGGCCTTTTGTCAGCGAACACGGTTTCGGAGCCTCGCCGATTCTGTACGGCGACATGGTGATTATCACGAACGATCAGGACGCCGACAGTTTCTTGATCGCCGTCGATCGCCGCACCGGCCTGACTCGCTGGAAAGTCGACCGCAAGGTTCACGAGAAGCAAAGCACTTCGTACGCCGCGCCCTGCGTCTTCCAACCGAAGAAAGGTCCCGCCGAACTGATTGTCTGTAGCTGGGCCCACGGCATCACCAGCATCGATCCTCTGTCTGGCAAAACGAATTGGGAGGCCGAAGTCCTCGAGCGCCGTCCGGTGGGCTCGCCGATCGTCGTGGGCGGCCTCGTGCTGGCCAACTGCGGCGAAGGAAGCGGAAACAATAACGTTGTCGCCATCGAACCCGGCAATGCCGACGGGCGCGAGGCCAGGCTGGTCTACAAGATCGACAAGACCTCGGCGCCTTATGTCCCTTCCCTGATAGCCAAGGACTCGCTGGTTTTCCTCTGGGGAGATCGCGGCGTGGTGACGTGCATCGACGCTGCGACCGGAAAAATTCACTGGCGTGAAAGAGTGGGCGGCAATTACTCCAGTTCTCCAGTTCGCGTCGGCGACCGAATTTACTGTGTTTCGGTGGAGGGAGAGGTTGTCTGCCTGGCCGCCATGGATAAATATGAATTGCTGGGCCGCAGTTCGTTGGGCGAAGCCAGCCGCGCAACTCCGGCAGTCGCCGGCAATCGAATGTTCTTGCGCACCGAATCGCACCTGTTCGCGATCGGTGCGAAATGACTTGCCCGCGCCAGCGTTAAGGGTTGATTTCAGCATGCCAACAATCGCCGAAGCCCTTGCAATCGGCTTTCAGCACCATCAGGCCGGACAGCTTCCGCAGGCCGAACAGATCTACCGGCAAATCCTGGCGCAACAGCCAAGCTATCCGAACGCCTTGCACCTGCTGGGCATGCTTGCGCTACAAACCGGCCGCCCATTGGAGGCCGTGTCGTTGATCGAGCAAGCTATCGCCGTCGACCCGGCGCAGGCGGTCTTTCATGGAGACCTCGGTTCGGCCTATCTAGTCGTTGGTCGCCACGAGGACGCTCTTGCATCGCTCAAGCAAGCCATCGCGCGCGACCCTCTCTATCCCGACCCTCACTACAACGAGGGCGTTTTGCATTATCACTTTGGCCGACTTGAGGCCGCGATGGCGTGCTATCGCCGTTGCCTCGAACTGCGACCGGACCATTTCCTGTCGCATGTGAATCTAGGTGTCATCTATCAAGATTTGTTCCGGCTCGCCGAAGCCCAGCAGCACTACGAGCGGGCGCTCGAGCTTCAACCCGGGAGTGCCGTCGCCCACTACAATCTTGGCAGCGTGCTTAAGATCCAGGGCCAACTCGCGGCCGCGGTTGAGTGTTACGATAAGGCTATCGCGATTGATCCTAACTATCCCCATGCGATCGCGAGCCGAGCCGTGGTTTCGCTCACGCTCGGAGACCTGGCGGGTGGCTGGGCCGGCTATGAATTCCGTGTTGGAGTTCCGCCGTTCGACACCATGACATTCCCGCAACCGCGTTGGGACGGCTCGCCGCTGGGCGATCGCACGCTCTTGATCCACTGCGAGCAAGGGTTGGGTGACACGCTGCAATTCATTCGCTACCTGAAAATGGCCCAAGAGCGCGGCGGAAAAGTCATTGTCGCGGTGCAACCTTCACTGATCCCGTTGCTGAGTCAATCGGGCTTTCGCGGTCTGGTCTCGAAGAAAGACCCCCTGCCGGCTTTCGATGTCCACGTGCCGCTCTTGAGTTTGCCGCACGTGTTCGGCACGGTGCTCGAAACGGTGCCCGCGGACATTCCGTATCTGGTAGCCGAACCGGAACGAATTGCCAAGTGGCGAAAACACTTCGAACCGTATACGGGATTGAAAGTGGGGATCACCTGGCAGGGAGGAAAGACCTATAAGGCCGACCGCATTCGGTCGATTCCATTGGCAAGTTTTGCGCCCCTGGCCGGCGTGCCGGGGGTGCAGCTTTTCAGTTTGCAGAAAGGGCCGGGCTGCGAACAGATCCCGGCAAATGCCGAAAAGCTCTCGATGGTGGATCTCGGCCCCTTGCTCGACAACGACGGCGGAGCGTTTCTGGACACCGCGGCGGTCATTCAGAACTTAGACCTGATCGTGGTCTGCGACACTGCTATTGGACATCTGGCGGGAGCGCTGGGCGCGAGGGTATGGTTGGCGCTGACGCGAGACTCGGAATGGCGCTGGATGCTCGATCGAACCGATAGCCCTTGGTATCCGACGGTGCGTTTATTTCGTCAGCGACAGTTCGGCGACTGGGATCAGGTGTTTCGAGACATGACCGCCGAGCTGGCAAGATTAGTTTGAAGGAGTTGCAGTGTCCGAAGGAACTCAGCGGGCCACGATTCTCGAAGCCCTGGCGACGGGTCTTGCTCATCATCAGCGCGGCGAAATGCCGCAAGCGGAAAGCATCTATCGACAGATCCTCGCGGCCGACTCGCGGAATGCCGATGCCTTGCACCTCTTGGGCGTGCTGGCCCTGAACACCAATCGCGTGAGCGATGCCATCTCGCTGATCGAACAAGCCATCGCGGTGGCTCCGAACCAGGGAGTGTATTACAGCAATCTCGGTTCGGCCTATTTGAGCGCTTGTCGAAATGACGAAGCGCGCGCGTTGCTCGACCATGCGATCCGCCTGTCGCCGGAGCTGGCAAATGCCCATTACAACCTGGCTGTCGCTCTCTATAACCTCGGCCGCTTGGACGAATCGGTCGCGAGCTACCGGCGCGCGCTCGACGTGGATCCCACCGACGTGCGCACGCACAATAATCTCGGCAATTTGTTTCTCGAAATGGGCAGGCTCGACGAATCGCTCTTCCATTTGGAAGAGGCACTAAAGCTGGATCCACAGTGCGCCAGCGCGCTCTACAATCGCTCGCTCGGCTGGCTCAAGCAGGGGCGACTGCCCGAAGGGTGGCAAGCCTATGAATCGCGGTGGTTGTGTCCGGGATTCACGAAACGCGAAACGACCCAGCCCGCCTGGAACGGCGCGCCGATCCCGGGCCAGACGCTGTTGGTCCATGCGGAACAAGGGCTCGGCGATACGATTCAGTTCATTCGTTACCTGCCAATGGTGCGCACGCGCTGTTCCAACGTGATCGTCGAGGTCCAGCCGGGTCTGCTACCCCTGTTCCAGCAATCGGGAATCCGTGGGCTGGTCGCGCAGCACACGTTGACGCCGCCATTCGACATACAATTGCCGATGGCGAGCCTCCCAGGAGCTTTCGGCACGACATGGCCAACGATTCCACGCGACGGCCCTTATTTGCTAGCCAAGCCCGATCTGGTCAACCATTGGCGCCAGGCTCTCTCACAATTCACAGGATTCAAGGTGGGAATTGTCTGGCAAGGAAGTCCGACCTATCGCGAGGATCGATACCGCTCGATTCCACTGCCGTATTTCGCCGCCTTGGCCCGGGTGCCCGGCGTGCAACTTATCAGCCTGCAAAAGGGACAGGGAACGGAACAAATCGCAATGCTCCGCAATCAGTTCCATGTATTGGATTTAGGCAGCCGTCTCGACGAGCGCGCTGGTCCATTCATGGATTGCGCCGCGATCATGAAATGCCTGGACCTAGTAATCAGTGCCGACACGGTGACAGTCCATTTGGCCGGTGCGCTAGGCGTAAAGGCTTGGGCCGCCTTGCGAATTGGGGCCGACTGGCGTTGGCCAATCGGACACGAGTGGAGTCCCTGGTACCCCACCGTGCGCATGTTTCGGCAACGGTCATTCAACGACTGGCCAGGGGTCTTCAGCGAGATGGCCGATGAACTGCAACGGCTGGTATGAAAATCGGAAGGTGCGCGAGTGTCCACTGTCGAGGAAGCTCTGAAGATTGCGATCGATCACCACCAGCGGGGCAACCTGGCGCAGGCGGAACAAATCTACCGGCAAATCCTAGCCACCGCCCCAGCACAGGCGGACGCCTGGCACCTGCTGGGGCTCGCGGCGCATCAACTTGGTAAGAACTCGGAGGCTGTCCAGGCTATTTCCCGCGCGATTACCATCAGCGGCTCGAATTTCGTCTTTCACAACCATCTCGGCGCCGCTTATGCCGCCCTGAACCAATTCGATCAATCGGAAGCCTGCTTTCGCCGGGCGCTCCAGCTGAACCCAGGCGATCCGCAGGTATTTTATAACCTGGCCGCGCTCTCGAACCTTCTAGGCGAGAAAGCGGCCGCGATCGATCACTACCGCCGCGCGGTCCAGCTCCATCCGCAATTTGCCGAGGCGCACTACAACCTCGGCAACCTGTTGGTCGAGGCCGAGCGCTGGGCCGAAGCCGAACAAGCTTTTGCCGCGGCCCTAGCGGCGAAGCCCGAACATTTCAAAGCCCTCACGTGCCTGGCCCAGGTGCAATCAAGGCTCGACAAACACGCGCTGTCCGAAGCCAATTGGCGGCACGCGGCCGAGGTCGACCCGCGCAACGCCGAAGTCCACTTTCAACT
>JAYVCO010000171.1:0-7086 GCA_043749935.1 Planctomycetia bacterium | reverse complement strand
GCCACCAGCGCCAATTGGACGATGACCGGCATTTGTGCCCACAACTCGGCGATGAAGGGGGGCGATCGGATCAAGATCCCCCAGTTCTAAACGCAGCAGGCAGCACGAGCTTTGGAACGCTCAAAGCGACCAGAGGCGGGCCGGATTCCTGGGGAATCAGGCTGTCTCGGCGGCTGACTTTTAAGCTAAGCTTAATCCAGTCGCGCGTGACGGTTGTTCCGGTCTTGCGGCCGGATCTGTTTTGCCGACGGCTTCCCTGGGACGACTCGGTCGTGAGTTATGTCAGTCGTAATCTTCGAAGACGAGCACGTCGCGCAGCTTGATCCCGTGGCGCTCGGCAAGCCGGCATTCGCCATCCACTGCGGCAGCTTTCGGCTCGTGGATGTCGCGGAGCAATTGCAGCTGCCCTTGTTCGCGCGCGTGCGCAAACATCTGACCAACCTGGTCGCGGCCGATTTTCCGCAGTGTCAACTGGCGGTTGTCGATGCAGCTTCGCCGGCGCTCTGGATCAACGCGCGCCTGGTTCCCTCGATCCAGGTCATCGAACAGTTGCGCTGCCTGTGGCAAGCCGGCCAGCCGGGCGTGGTTCACGCTGGCAACGCGATCGCCGCCGCGATCGTGCCGGCGGGTGCCAGCTTTGGCCAGCAGCCTGGGCATATGCCGTCCGCTGGCGATTTTGCACAACTGAAGTTGCCATCGCTGTCCGTGGATTTGCCGTTGTTCGAGTATCCCCACGATATCATTCGCTACCATCTCACCACGCTTGCGAGCAACCTGGAACATCGCCTGGCGAGCGGGCAGTACGCGCAATTGTCCGACGGAGTGTTTGCCGCGCCGGGGGCTACGTTGGGGCAATTCGTCGTCTGCGATACGTCTCGCGGTCCGATCGTGCTCGACGAAGGCGCGACGATCGGGCCCTTCTGTTACCTGAGCGGACCAGTCTATGTCGGTCCATCGGCCCGGGTGTTGGAACACGCCGCACTCAAAGACTGCGTGGCAATCGGCAACACGGCCAAAGTCGGCGGCGAAGTCGAGGCCTCGATTATCGAGCCTTACACCAACAAACAGCATCACGGCTTCATGGGGCACAGCTACTTGGGCAGTTGGATCAACCTGGGGGCCGGCACTTGCAACAGCGACCTGAAAAACACCTACGGGCAGGTCAACATGGAATATCACGGCCAAAGAATTGCCACCGGAATGCAGTTCGTCGGGGCGATCATCGGCGACTATGCCAAGACCGCGATCAACACCGGGGTGTTCACCGGCAAGACGATTGGCGCGTGCAGCATGGTCTATGGATTCGTGACGACCAACGTCCCCAGCTTCGTGAACTATGCCCGGCTGTTCGGCCAGGTCACGGAAGCTCCGGTCGAGGTCATGATTGCCACGCAGCGACGGATGTTCGAGCGCCGCGGCGTGACGCAACGGCCGATCGACATCCAATTGCTGCACGACATGTACGCGCTGACGATTCACGAGCGGCAACGATCGGGCGAGGCCCTGTCGCTAGAACCCCTCTCGCTCTAGCAAAAGTGCGCCTGTCAAAAAGAGTGCCTGTCAAAAAGGGTGCCTGCCCAGCGAGCACGAATCGAATTATACTGGGGTGCCTGGGAACATACGGGTCATCTCGATTGTAGCGCCTAAGTGGAGTCTATCGAGCGGTTACGGCTTAGCAGCGAGTAGTCCGGCAGATGCTATCCGTACGCTTTGGTGCTAGCAGACCGAGTCGAAGCCCCAATTGTCGCGCCAGTTGTGCCAGACAAATAGGCATTCGCAGGCTAAAACCAAGGCACGCAAGCCGCCGTGTCGGCGGGCCGAAAGCTTTGAATCCTGGCAAAAAAATACTTAGGCAGATTGGTCGATGATGAACGTTTCCCAAGCCTATGGCGCCGGCAAGTTCGGCTTGTCGTTCGAGCTGTTTCCGCCCAAAACGCCGGCCGGCGAGCAAGAGCTGTTCCTGCACGTGGAACGGCTGATCGCCTTTCGGCCTGACTTCGTGACTTGCACGTATGGCGCGGGCGGCTCGACTCGACAAAAGACTCTCGAAATCGTCGAGCAAGTGCGCCGGCGTTTTCATTGCGCCGTGGCTTCGCATTTGACCTGCGTCGGCTCGACCGTCGACGAGCTGCGCGCGTACCTGCAAGAGGCGGCTCGGCGCGAGATAGCAAACATCGTGGCCCTGCGTGGCGATCCGCCGCAGGGACAGTCCACATTTCAGACCGTCGAGGGCGGCCTGTCGTATGCGAACGAGCTGGTAACGCTGATTCGCAGCGAATTCCCGCAGTTTGGCGTGGCCGTGGCCGGCTATCCCGAGACCCATCGCGAAGCGACGAGCCCCCAAGCCGACTTGGAAAACCTGAAGCGCAAGGTCGACGCCGGCGCCGACGTGGTCATCACGCAGTTGTTCTACGACAACACGGATTTCTGGCGGTTTCGCGAGCGCTGTCAGCGCGCCGGCATTCGCGTTCCGATCGTGCCGGGGATTCTGCCGGTGACCAACCTGGCGCAGATTCAGCGAATTGCGTCGTTGTGCGGAGCGCGCTTGCCACACGATTTCGAGGCGGCGCTGAATCGATGCGCCGAGAGCGCCGACGATCAATTCGCGGTGGGAGTCGATTTTGCGACCCGTCAGGTGCAATCGCTAGTCGATCGCGGAGTGCCCGGCATTCACTTCTATGTGCTCAATAAGTCGCCGGCCACGGCTGGCGTTCTGAAGGCCGTGGCTCTTCCGCGGCCCTAGCGCGTCGCCAAAAGCTTCTGTTTGGCACGCTCATTGCTTTCATGCTCTGGTGCTGTTTTTGCCGATTTCGGATGATGTGGCCGAAATTATTAAAGGAGCCGAGTGACCTGCGGAGGCGAATCGGAATCCAAAGAGCAGGGACCTATGCGAGTCGGTTGCCAGCAGTGTAGAGCCGTTCATCGAAAGCGGCCGCTACCGGGCTGGAGCTCGAGGGAAGAGATGCATTGGGGCGCGGTCGAATATTGGAGACTTCGAGCGGCCTGGGATTGACCTGACTGACCGTTTGCGATATTCCGGTGACGCTTCAGGGCCTTGGTTAGGGAAGACCTCGCGAAAACTGCACGACCGCGTGCCTCTTTGAATTGCCTCTTGATTTGGTCGTATCGGTCCCGGTTGACCGCTTGTCGATCCATTGCAAGGAGGTAGCCCGTGCAAAAATCAACTGCGTCGCCCATGCGCCAACGCCTGGCGCGGCTTGTCGAGCACCCTCGATTTTTTTCCCTGGCCGTCGGGCTGGTGGCGATGGCCACGGCAGTCGGCGGCATTTCTTGTTTGCTCGTTCATAGCCGCGCATTCGATGTCGAATACGTCTTGGCGCCCGCCGGACTCATCCTGCTGGCCATGAGCGTGGCGCAATTCCGAGTCGCCTGGCTTGGCTGGCCGAAACCGCAGTCGCACTCGGCGGCCAGCGCGCTGAAATGCTGGAATTTCATGCGCCGTTTGCTGACCGGCTCAGTCGGGGCCTACGTCACTTGCCTGGCGATTGGCCCGATCCCGTACATTGAGTGCGCCTGGCTGACCATGCTGGTCGTGTGGTATACGCTGCTGATTTTGCCGCTGGCCGCTTCGCCGAAAACAATCGAGGGCTGGCGAAAGTGGCTGCAAGGCCAGACGGCGAGACGTTTGAACTGGCTGGTGTCTGCTTCCGTGCTGTTGGTGATTGGCGCCGAAGCAGGGTTACAGATCCAAAATCTACTGCGACACCAGGCCTGGCTCTGGCGCGAGTCCGAACCAAGACAGGCGAACGCGGATTTGATTCTTCCTGTGAGCAATGGCCAAATCGGTGAAGTTGCCGAGCGGTTGAGCTCGGCTCCTTTCCGCGTGGTTGTTCTGCGAGACGACGCGGTCGGACGTGGGGCAGGGCAGAGTGACTATCTATCGCGCATCGAGCAGATGCTGCCGGGCGTCGAGATTGTTCCGTTGAACAACCCAATACTTAGGTCAAATGGATCGTCCGTTGATTTGGCCGCTCGACTGTTGCAGGCCCAACCTGACTTGGTGTTGTCGGTCATTTCGGCGTGCAATGAACTCGCCTACGGTCCCAGGCCAACAAGCTGGTTTGATTGGCGGCAATTTGAACTGGCCCGGCAACTTGGCTGGGCAGCCAACAACGATCCCCCCGCCAACCCTGCCGAACCGTCCGACTTCGAGTCGCTCCTCGGCGAGCTGAGCACGCAGTTGGCCGTCTGTCGCACTCCGCTGGACGACCAGATGCGTGCTCGTTGGCAACAGACCTTCGCCGCTCTCGATAGGCTGGCGACTGTATGCGCCCGCCAGCGGTTTCCATTGGCGGTCGTGGCGGTGCCCGGCGAGTTTCAGGTAAACCCTGCGCTCTGTGATACGCTCGCCCGCCGAATGGGCTATGCCCCGACACAGCTCGACATGGAACTGCCACAACGCAAGCTGGCCTGCTTTGCCGAATCGCGAAAGCTGCCACTGGTCGACCTCTTGCCAAGCCTGCGCCTCTGCCGGCAATCCCCCTACGAGCGCAACACGACCGCCTGGAACGAGCAAGGCAATGCCGTCGCCGCCACCGCCATCGGCGGCTGGCTCGAAAGCCGCTACGGCGGCCAATTGACCGTCGCGCGCTTGAGCAAAGTGCGGTAGGGTCCAAGTCAATCGTTGCCTCGTCGACTCCCGTAATCGCCTGCCCACGGTTCGCAAGCGCTGCCGGCACACCGCGCAGTCAATACTGCCAATGACGGCTGGGCCAGACGGACTAAAATCTTCTTAGCTGCGAGTATGGCTGGGGCTTGCGGAATCTCATTGCGGACAACTCCCAGACCCAAAAGCAATGATCTATTTCAGTCAGCTTGCCGATCCTGGGTGGCATCAAATCGGCTCGCTGCACGAGTGATCTCGTTGCCGATCCGGCGGTTTTGCTGCGTCGGGCCGACGAGATTGCGAATGGCTTGCTCGACGTCCGCTTTGTGTTCGCCTACAAAAGGAGACGATCAAATCGCGCGACGTCCGGCACCAGGAGTTTCTAGGCCACTGGCCAATTCCGCGGCCGTTTTCGCTAGCCGAGTTGGCCGCCACGCGTTTGCAGGCGCGCAAAAAAGGGCCGCCTGCAATTTTGTGCAGGCGGCCCAACGGGGAGGATACGAACCGGACCGGATGATTCCGTTTAGGCTTCTTGCGCCAATTCGATTTGCGGCAGGTCGCCTTGATCGAGGAAACCCAACAGCCCACGGCAGCGATAGGGCTGTTGCAATTTGCGGACGGCTTTGGCTTCGATCTGTCGCACGCGCTCGCGGGTCACTGAGAAGATCTTGCCGACTTCTTCCAGCGTATAGGCGTAACCGTCGGTCAGGCCGTACCGCATCCGCAGGATTTCACGCTCGCGGTGGTTGAGGCTCAGCATGACGTCGGCCAGCCGGTTCTTGAGCAACTGCTGGTTGAAGTCGTAGAGCGGATCGTCCTCGCGATGATCTTGCAAGAACTCGCCGAAGTAACTGTCATCGTGATCGCCGACCGGCTGATCGAGCGACAAGGGCTGGCGAGACATCTTCATGATGCAGCGGGTGTCATCCAGCGACAGGCCGGCGGCGGCGGCCGTTTGTTCCACGCTCGGCTCGCAGCCATGCTGTTGCACCAGTTCGCGCGTCACGGTGCGGACGCGGGTCATGGCGTCGATCATGTGTACCGGCACCCGAATCGTGCGGCTTTGATCGGCAATCGCCCGGGTGATCGCCTGCCGAATCCACCAGGTGGCATACGTCGAGAACTTATAGCCACGGGCGCACTCGAACTTGTCGACCGCCCGCATCAGGCCCGTGTTGCCTTCTTGAATCAGGTCCAAGAAGCCCATGCCGCGATTGCGATAGCGCTTGGCAATCGAAACCACCAGCCGCAGATTGCCGGCCGATAGTTCGCGCTTCGCGGCGTCGTATTCCTTCTGCAATCCGGCCGTGCAATTCACCCGCCGACTCAGCGTGGCCGAGCTCTCGAGCGTCAGCCGCATCAGGTACCGCAGTTCGCTACGCAGCTCATGGTCGCAGCCGCCGTAGGGATGTTGATCGAGCGTGGCCAATTGCTCGCGAATGCTGCGCATCCGGCGGGCGATCTCGGCCAGTTTTTCCAACAGCGGCTGCAATCGCTGAGTCCGCAAATTCAATTCCTCAACCAGTCGAACCGCGCGGTTACGGCGGCGAATCAAACGACGCCACGCGTCATGGCGCTCCGCTTGCGAGTGCTTCTTGTGGATGGCGATGCGATAGTCCTGCTGATTCTGTTGCAACAGCTTGACGAGGGTCGCCAGATTTGGCCCTAGCCGCCGTAAGATGCGTTTCTTCTCTTGCGTGTTCGTGACCGAGACTTCAATCGTCCGGTCAAGTCGCAGCGCACCGTCGCGAACCTTTTCCAACAACAAGACTGCGCCTTGCAACACAAAATCGCTGGCGAGCATGTTGTGGCGAAACAGCGTCCGAGTTTTTTCAATGCGTCGGGCCGCGGTCAGTTCTTCGGCGCGGGTGAGCAGCGGAATCTCGCCCATCTGCATCAGGTACATCCGCACCGGATCGTCGATCGCCACGCTCGATCCACTCGCAACCTCTTCGATCTCGGCCTCCGGCTCTTCGGCTCCGCATTGTTCGCCGTCCTCTTCGTCTTCGGCAAAAGCATGCAGTTTTTCGACGACTTCAACGTCCACGCCGGTCGTGCTGACTTCCTCCACGAACTCGACGGCGGCCGGGGGTGCGCTCTTTTTGCTCTTTCGTTCCACGCTTTTCGAGGAAGTGGTCGTTCGCTGGCGAGAACTCGAAGCCGCTGGGGCATTCTTGCGAGTCGCAGTTTTACGGGCGTTCTTGACCAAGGGCTCACTCCTCGATGTCAGACAGGGTTGCAAATAGGCGGGGTTGGGTTCGGCAGGCAGAAAAAGCAGTTTGAGTGCCGTGGGCCTAGGGAAATCTGCACTCATGGAGACAAACCTTTGCTAGTAAAGCGTTTATGTAGCGCGGTGGCACGGCCAGTCGGCCTACTTTGGGCCCTGGTCTGTGGTTTCTAGGCATCTATTGCCGCCAGGAGACGTGGTGTTTTGGCAGCAGCCTCTGGTTCCGCACATG
>JAYVCO010000170.1:0-2327 GCA_043749935.1 Planctomycetia bacterium | reverse complement strand
GGTCGCGGCAATCGCGGGCGGCGTGATCTATTACACGAAGTTTCTCAATGCCGAGCCACCGCCGAACTTTCGCACCGCGGTAGTTGCTCGTGGCGATTTGTTGGTCGAAATCAAGGCCAACGGCACGCTCGAACCTCAGGAAGTCGTGGACGTCGGCGCGCAGGTCATGGGTCGCATCCAAGAGCTCGGTCAGGATCCGCGCGCTAACACTGATCCTACTTTTCAAGGCAAGCACGTTGACTATTGCTCCGATGTGGAAGCGGGAACCCTTCTGGCCAAGATCGATCCGTCGCTCTACAAGGCCACGTACGATCAGGCCGACGCTTCCGTCAAGCGGGCTGAGGCAGACCTGCTCCAAATGAAGGCCAAGCTCGTGCAAACCGAGGCCGAATGGAATCGCGCACAACGGTTGCGCGAAATGAAACTCCCGAGCATCTCGGGACTGGGTGCCAACCCCACCAAGCCAGACAGCCAATCCACGATCAAAGGCATCTCCGACAGCGACTTCGTGCTGGCCAAGGCCAACTACGAAGTTGCCAAGGCTAATGTCGACGTTGGCATTGCAGCGATTGCACAACAGGAGGCCCTGCTCGCCTCGGCCAAAAAGAACCTCGAATACACCACGATCAATTCTCCCGTGAAGGGCACGATCATCGATCGTCGCGTCAACATCGGTCAGACCGTGGTCGCCAGCCTCAATGCACCAAGCCTGTTTCTGATCGCCAAGGACCTGCGGCGGATGGAGATCTGGACCTTGGTCAATGAGGCGGATATCGGCCGCGTGAAAGTGGGCATGCCAGTCCGGTTTTCCGTGGATGCTTATCCAGGAGAGTTTTTCAAGGGTTCGGTCCGACAAGTCCGGCTCAACGCTTCGACGACGTCAAACGTGGTGCTCTACACCGTCGTGGTCACGGCCAGTAACGATGATTTACGCCTGTTGCCCTATCTGACGGCCGACGTGCGATTCGAAGCCGAGAAGCGCGAGGGTGTGTTGCTGGTTCCCAACCGCGCGCTTCGCTATAAGCCGCGCCCCGAATTGGTGTCGAGTGCCGCGGCCGAGCAGTCAGCCCGAGAGAGCGCTGCGGGCAATTCGCCACTCGCCGAAAGCCAGCGAACCGTTTGGGTTCGGCACGGCAATTTCGTCTCTCCGGTCGAAGTTGTCATCGGCGCAACCGACGGCTCGCTCACCGAGGTCATCGAGGGCGGCTTGGAGCCCGATATGGAAGTTGTGTTGAGCGAGAACCAGGACGAGCCAGCCCAGACGGCCGAGACAAACCCTTTTGCCCCGCCCCGTTTCGGCGGTGTCAAATCGCAGAAAAAAGACAAAGACAAATAGCGAACTCCATGAAAATGATCCGGCCTGAAAACGAATTGATCCGGCTTGAAAACATCGTCAAGACTTACCACGTTGGTGAGATCGATGTCCCCGTGCTCAAGGGAGTGTCGGTGTCGATCCATCGCGGTGAGCTCGTGGCCCTGATGGGTGCCTCGGGTTCGGGGAAGTCGACCTTGATGAATATCCTCGGCCTGCTCGACCGGCCGACCGCCGGTCAGTATTGGCTGGACGGAGAAGACGTCAGCCAATTGGCGTCTGACAGCCGAGCCTTGGTGCGCACCGCCAAACTGGGTTTCGTCTTCCAGAGTTTCAATCTGTTATCGCGCACGACGACGATCAACAACGTTTTGATGCCGCTGGACTACTCCACGAGTCGTCCGCTGGCGGCTGAAGCCACGGCGCGTGCGCACCAAATGCTCGCCCGCGTCAGTTTGAGCGACCGGCTAGATCATATTCCCTCGCAAATGTCCGGCGGTCAGCAACAGCGCGTGGCCATCGCCCGCTCGCTCATCAATCAGCCGGCACTCTTGCTGGCCGACGAACCGACGGGCAACCTCGACTCGCGCACCAGCGTCGAGATTCTCGAGATGATTCAACAGCTCAATGCCTCGGGCTTGACGGTCATTCTCGTAACCCATGACCCCAAGGTCGCGGCGTACGCTCACCGTACCATTCACGTCAAGGACGGTTTGATCGAAGACGACAGCAGCGTGCCGTCGCGCGCCCTGCCGGCGCACCATCTGCTACGAAGTGGCGGCCACGCCCTCCGGGGGCGTCGCGAAGGAATGGCCACGCATCGTGGCGATTCCTGGTCTGACGAAGCCACCGAATTGCGCAGCGGCGACAGCAGCGGCGGCGGAATCGACGGTGGTGGATCTGGCAGCGCGGTTGCCACGCATGTACATGCCAAGACTAAACATCGGTCAACCGCACCGGACCTTGGCGTGGCGCTGGCGGATGACGAAGTGGCAGCTCGCGCCCAACCCGTGCG
>JAYVCO010000169.1:0-3423 GCA_043749935.1 Planctomycetia bacterium | reverse complement strand
CTTTCAGATTAATCGAGCTGGCCGTTAGTGCAAAACATATTTCGTCGAAACCCGCCAGGTTAGCGAGAAATGACCTTGGCCGCGGGCGGTTCCTTGGGGATTTTCTCGGCGGTCCGCAAAACGCCCGATAGACAGACTACCAACACCGCCAGGGCTATGTTGAGATTCAGCCAAAAACGCGCGTTTTTTCGGATCTGTTCGGCGGCCTGTGTCTTTCCCGTCAACAAACTGGCTACCAAGAAAATGACGAAGGCGGCCAAGAACTTAATGCCGAAAACGGGGTGATACCAGCGAGGTAAAGTGTAATGGATCGTGGTCATTACGAAATTATAGAGACCACTGACTAACAGAAACGCGATCGCGGCGGCAACGATTTTCGACCAGCGAGCCCGCATGGCGGCGTGCAAGCTCTTTCGCTCGTCAGGCGCGACCTGATCTAGCGTTGGCACTACGACGGCCCGAACAAACACAGTCCCGCCAACCGCCGTAATAGCTGCCAGCATGTGCAGCCACCGAAACAGCAAACCCGCCAGTGCTTCGATGTCCATGAGACTCCCTTTTCATACTTCGCTAAAGAATGGGTAAGTCGAAAACTGGGTCAGTCCAGCCCAGGTTGTGTTCCAGGCTCCGCACGCAACTGATCGACCAAAGCCAGTGCCTCGGTTCGATTGCCGATTCGCTTCTCCAACTGGGCGTCGCGAACCGCCTCGAGCAACCATTGGTACTGTTTGCCGCGAGGCACCCCGTGAGCGATGAGATCGCTGCCAGTCAATATTGGTGGCGGGTCGAGCTCTTCGTGCGGCATCTCAAGTCGTTCTCGACAATACGCGATGTCGTCAGCGCTTTTGCCCGTTGCAGTTGAGATCGCCTCGTACAGAGTCAAGAGATCTTGAATACCATCGGCAATGAGGATGCGTTGGAGTCTAGGCCAGGCAGCATGCCGCGCGTGCGTTAAGGCAGTGAGATTCTCGATCAACCAGCGAGTACGTGAGGTCTCGCGGTTCGACAGCTTCCAGCGCCGGGAGATTTCTTCGACGTGCGGCGCCTCGATAAATGTGTGCAGCAAAGCGGCTAGCGCCGTGGAAAACCCGGGCTCGGCCAACATTTGCATGACCTCGAGCGTGACCAGCCAGGCCTCTTCGGCGGGCCGGCCCGTGCCAGTCAGCGTTTTGGGTGGGCTGGCTGTCTTCAATTCCGGCAAGATAACATCGAGCAAGCCAACTTCCCGAAGCAGCAGGATGGCTTGCGCACGACTGGCGTGGACGAGCATCAGCCGCATTTCGGCGGCAATCCGCTCGACGCTGACGACCGTGATCTCGGCGGCCATCGATTCAACCGCGTCGCGCGTGGCGGGCTCCAAAACAAAGCCCAGCGTCGCCGCAAACCTCACCGCGCGCAGCAATCGCAGCTTGTCTTCGGCAAGCCGGGCGCGAGGATCGCCAATGGCTCGCACGATTCCGCGCACCAAATCGTCTTGCCCGCCGACAAAATCGATCACACGATCTTCGAGCGGGTCGAAAAAAAGGCCGTTGATGGTGAAGTCGCGCCGCGCGGCGTCAGCCTCTGGCGTGCTGAACTTGACTGAGTCCGGATGTCGCCCGTCGCTGTACTCGGCATCCTGGCGAAACGTGGCGACTTCGATCTTTCCGGCTTCCTTCGGACCCAGCACCGTAATCACGCCGAAGGCCGCCCCAATGGCGATCGTTCGACGCATCGTGAACAACTCGCGAATCTCAACCGGAGTGGCTGTCGTGGCGACGTCGAAGTCCTTGGGAACTCGACCGAGAAGTTGATCGCGAACGCAACCGCCTGCCCACAATGCCTCGAAGCCCCGCGCGCGCAATTTGCGAACGATGTCAACGGCAAAATGTCGCTGCGATTGAGGATCGATTTCTGGCAAAGTCACATCCTTTCGACCCGGTCCGGTATATCCCAAATTATAGGCGTCGATTCGCTTACCGATAAGTCGCGTTTACACCGGCCTCTTGCGTTGCCGTTGCGGCGGCAATTCCTTGTTCAACCAGGGCGACTAGCCGTTCGCGAGCGCCCGCGTCCCAGGCAAACGAATGTTCCGCGCCGGTCCGCAAGAAGTGCAACGTCAGGCTCTGCGGTGCCACGCCCAGAATGGTCTCGGTCGCCAGCGCGTACACGAGCATTTGCATTTCATACGACGCGGCCTGGCGGGGAAAGTTTTCGGGCGTAACGTGATTCGTCTTGAAGTCCAATACGTGCCACTGCCCGGTTTCATCTTGAGATAGGCGATCAATGTAACCGTTGAGAACCAACTCCGGCGGCCCCGCAGCCCCAAGCGGCCAGCCCAGGAGAAACTCCAATTCCGCGTGCGATTGTTGCGCCGCGGCAATGTTCCGTGCGCGCGGCGACGCCACGAATCGCTCGATCATCGCTGTCGCTTCTTCGGCTTCGCTGGTCGTGGAAACGTGTCTTTCGGCATGCCGCCGCACGAGATCTGGAATCCCCTTGAGGTCGTCAGGATTAGCGAAGTTCATCTCAGCTAGCACGGCATGAACCAACGTCCCCAGCCCACGCGGATCGACCGACGCCGGGCCAGAGAATTCATCGCTATTTTCGCGCCGATCCGGTTGGTGCAACGTACCGGCCAGCCGCGAAAACGAGTACTGCTTCCGCGCGGACAAGTCTGGCGCAATCGGTTCGATGGCCGGGAACGCCGAGGTCGCTTTTGCCGGGGCTTCGAGGACTTCGCGAATGACCGCGTCGATATCGACTCGCTTGCGACGTGGTGCCCAGCCCGAAGCGACGGCCGGCTTCTGGCTCGTCACCATGACTTCTGGAACCGGTTCACCGGCTGGCAGGTCCACGATCAATCGCCCGGTCGACACATCGAAGCGGCGGGCCAGAAGTTCCATCCACGGTTTGCGACCGGCCTTTCTTTCTCCGATCCCACTGGACAAAATCAAATAATCCGCCGCGCGCGTCGTGGCCACATACAATAGGCGATAAAGTTCGTTCAGTTCCTCCGTCTTTTCCACGACCTGCCAAAGCTCATAGCCCGCAATCGCCGCGCTCTGGGCTTCGTCGTCTCGCAGTTTGACCAGCGGACCTAGTCGCCCGTCAAAGACGATTCCGCTCGATTGGTTCTTAGTCGGACGATCCAGGTCAGGCACGATGACGATCGGAAATTCGAGACCCTTGGACTGATGAACTGTCATCAAACGCACAACATTGGAATTCTCTGAATGCGTGGCAGCCAACGGTTCTTTCGGTTGCCGCGCGACGAACTCCGACAACTGGGCGATGAAATCGGAAAGCGCGAATAGCCCAGTCCGATCGAAGTCTCGCGCGTCGCTCACTACTTTGCGCAAGTTCGCCAACTTTCGCTCACCAAGAAACTCTTGGAGGAGTGACGCGTCATATCCCGTCCGGGTCAGAGCCAGTTCGATCAGT
>JAYVCO010000168.1:0-6980 GCA_043749935.1 Planctomycetia bacterium | reverse complement strand
CCGCTCGACTGTTCAATACGTACGGTCTGCTCTTTGCCGGTACCGAGCTCTTTCGCCGCAACGTTCAAAATGCCATTGGCGTCGATGTCGAATTTGACTTCGATCTGCGGAATGCCACGCGGAGCGGGCGGAATGCCTTCGAGATTGAACTGGCCTAACAGTCGGTTGTCGGCCGCCATCTCTCGTTCGCCCTGAAAGACGCGAATGGTAACCGCCGTTTGATTGTCGGCCGCCGTGCTGAACGTTTGCTTCCGCTCGGCCGGAATCGTGGTGTTCCGCTCGACGAGCTTCGTCATCACGCCACCCTCTGTTTCGATTCCCAGCGACAGGGGCGTGACGTCCAACAGCAGCACGTCTTGAACTTCGCCAGCCAACACGCCACCCTGAATCGCCGCGCCAATGGCCACGACCTCGTCGGGATTGACGCCCTTGTGCGGGTCTTTGCCGAACATCTTGGTGACCAGTTCCTGCACTTTCGGAATGCGAGTGGAACCGCCGACCAACACGACTTCATCGATCTCGCTCGGCTGCAACTTGGCATCTTTGAGCGCCTGGGTCAGCGGACCCCGGCAACGCTCGATCAGAGGATCGACCAGTTGCTCGAATTTGCTGCGTGTAATACTCATTTGCAAATGCTTGGGGCCCGTCGCGTCGGCCGTAATGAACGGCAAATTGATGTCGGTCGTACTGGCCGAGCTCAATTCCTTCTTGGCCTTTTCGCAAGCTTCTTGCAGTCGCTGCAAGGCCATCGTGTCTTTGCGCAGATCGATGCCGTTTTGGCGTTTGAATTCGTCGGCCACGTAGTGGATCAGGACTTCGTCAAAATCGTCGCCGCCCAAGTGCGTGTCGCCGTTGGTGCTGATGACTCGGAACACGCCTTCGGCAACTTCCAGCACGGAAACGTCGAACGTGCCGCCGCCAAGGTCGACGACCACGATTTTCTCGTGTTCTTTTCTGTCCAAGCCGTATGCCAGCGCGGCGGCTGTCGGCTCGTTGATGATGCGGGCCACTTCGAGCCCCGCGATCTGGCCGGCGTCTTTGGTGGCCTGGCGCTGCGCGTCATTGAAATAAGCGGGTACCGTGATCACGGCTTTGTTTACCTTGTGACCCAAATAGGCTTCGGCCGCTTCCTTGAGCTTGCGCAGAATGAAGGCCGAAATCTCGGGCGGTGTCAGTGTTTTGTCACCGACCTTGACCTTCACATAGTCTTCGGGCCCGCCGATGATTTCATAGGGCACCATCTTCTCTTCATTCTGAACTTCGGTGTGGCGCCGGCCCATGAAACGCTTGATCGAGTAGACGGTGCGCGTCGGATTCGTGACCGCCTGGCGGCGTGCCAGATCACCCACCAAGACGTCGCCCTTATCGGTGAACGCCACGACGCTGGGAGTCAGCCGATTGCCTTCCTGGTTGGGAATAACCTTGGCTTCCTTGCCCTCCATCACGGCCACAACCGAGTTGGTTGTGCCCAAGTCGATTCCAATGATCTTTTCGCCTCGAGCCATGTCGTGCTCCTTTTTCGGTGTTCTTAACTAGCGCCAACAGTCCTCCCGCAGGAGGACCCGGCTGCTTCGGTAACTTGTTTTTTAGTTAGTCGGAGGTTGGAAAGAACGGGTCCCGGATGTTGCCAGCTTTGGACTCGCTTCCCCATTGCCCACGGATTCTTAGCAAAGGGTATGCCGTGGCTCAGGTGCCAATCGCTGCTGTTCACAAAGCCCTGTAAATATAGCACTTAGGAAACTCGGGTCGGCCACTTTCCAGATCGTGGAAAAATCCACCAGCAGAAGTTCTGCCTTTTTGGCACAGTTGAATTCGCACACTTGTGAGCCCTGCCATAATGACAGTTTCCGCGATATGCTTACCTTCCGGCGTGGGAATCACGGTTGGCGACTTGGGCTTCAGGTCTTTGCGGGCTGGCGGGGCAAAACCAACAGGCGAGAGTGTGGGGTATGTTTTGACCAGACTCTGGTGGTGCAATAACAAGTAATTGCCGACGCAGTCGCACCCACTCGCTTGACACCTGGATTTGACCCAAGTACAAGGTGTGTCAACGCTTTACCCCTCGTGGCAAGCGGCCGTGGAGTCGCGACGCCCGGAACGCAATAGGCAGAGATTCATCGTTTATGGCAAAGGAGAAACCGGGCAAAAAGTTAGCCAGTGCTAGCTCGCGCACTCCGACCATCGCCGCTCTGCGGGGCAAGATCGATCGGCTTGACCAGGAACTGGTGAAGCTGATGAACGAGCGCGCTAAAATCGCCCTCGAGATCGGCCAGCTCAAGATCAACGATGGCATTTGCGCTTATGCCCCGGCGCGCGAGGACGAAGTGCTGGGCCGGGTTTTAGCCCTGAGCAAGGGGCCGCTGTCGGATCGTTGCGTCCGCGCGATTTTCCGCGAACTGATCAGCGGCTCCCGATCCTTGGAAAAAGAACTGCGGGTGGCCTATTTGGGCCCGGCGTACAGCTATAGCCATTTGGCGGCAATTCATCGTTTCGGGCAGAGCGTGGAGTTGGTTCCGGTCAGCAGCATTCCCGCGGTTTTCGAGGAAATCAATCGCCGGCATGCCGATTTTGGCGTCGTGCCGATTGAAAACTCGACCGACGGACGGGTCGCCGACACGCTCGATATGTTTGCGCGGCTGCCTGCGCGGATCTGCGGCGAAGTTCAAATGCGCATTCACCACAATCTGCTCGGGAAGTGCACGCGTGCCGAAGTCGAAGAAGTCTACAGCAAGCCGCAGGCCCTTTCGCAATGCCGCAACTGGTTGGCCAAGCACCTGCCTGGCGCCCGAATGATCGAGGTGACGAGCACTTCGACTGCGGCTCAATTGGCACAAGATAAACCCGGCGCGGCCGCGATCGCCAGCATGCAGGCCGGCGTTCATTACGGGCTCGATGTGATCGCGGGGGACATCGAAGACAATCGCAGCAATCTGACACGCTTTGCAGTGATTGGCGACGAGACGGGTCCGCGTTCTGGCACCGACAAGTGCGCCCTGATGTTTGAGATCCCGCACCAACCCGGGGCGTTGGCCGACGCGATGAACGTGTTCAAGAGAAATCGTTTGAATCTGACCTGGATCGAATCCTTCCCGATCGCCCGCCCTGAAGGCGGCTATCTGTTTTTTGTGGAATTGGAGGGGCACGAAGAGGACTCTCGCGTGCGCCGAGCCATCGCGGCGTTGCAGAGGAAATCGGTCCGTTTAGAGGTGCTAGGCTCCTACGCAAAGATGGCCCCTGTCGAGTAAACTCTTTGGGTCGAGTAGACTCACTGGGTCGCTCTCCCGCACGCGAGGATCGCCCCCGAGCGGTTAGATCCCCAAATCGTTCTCCATCGGAGCGCTTGCCGTAAACTGGCAGGTCGCGGAAAGAATCAAAGACCGTGATTATCATTCTCAAGTCAGGCGTTACCGAAGACCAGATCAACCATGTGATCGAGCGAGTTGAATTGCTCGGCTTGAAGGCGCATCTGAGCCGCGGCACGCATCGCACGATCATCGGCATCATCGGCGACAAGTCGCAGCTACAGCCGGCCCGTTTTCAAGCTATTCCCGGCGTTGCCGACGTGATTTCCGTGCTGCCGGCCTACAAGCTGGCTAGTACCGACGCGCATCCCGAGCCGAGCGTGATCGACATCAAGGGAGTGAAAGTCGGTGGCGGCAATCTGGCAATGATCGCCGGGCCGTGCGCCGTGGAGAGCGCCGAGCGGATGAAGGCAATTGCCCGTTCGGTGCGAGCCTCGGGCGCCAACATCTTGCGAGGTGGCGCGTTCAAGCCCCGCACAAGTCCCTACGCCTACCAGGGTATGGGAGAAGAGGGGCTCAAAATCCTGCGAGATGCCGGCGATGAATTTGGCATGCCCGTCGTCACCGAGGTGATGGATCCTCGGCGGGTGGAAATGGTCGAGCGTTATACCGACATGATTCAGATCGGCGCGCGAAACATGCAGAACTTCGTCTTGCTCACCGAAGTCGGCAGCACGAAAAAGCCGGTGTTGCTCAAGCGCGGGATGAGCGCGACGATCGTCGACCTGCTGATGAGCGCTGAATACATCCTCTCCCAGGGCAATCCGAATGTCGTGCTCTGCGAGCGCGGAATCAAGAGTTTCGATCCGGCCACGCGAAATTTGTTCGACGTCGCGGCGGTGCCGGTTTGCAAAGGGCTGTCACATCTCCCGATTATCGTCGACCCAAGCCATGCCACGGGCCGGCCCGACTTGATTCCGGCCTGTGCACTGGCCGGCATTGCGGCGGGTGCCGACGGCGTACACATCGAAGTTCATAACTGCCCGGAAGAGGCGATGTCCGACGGTCCGCAGGCCCTGCTGCCCGAGCAATATCAACAATTGGCCACCCAGATTCGCCAGTTGGCCACGCTACTGGGAAAAACGATTTCTCCCGCATTAGGATGCCGATCATGAGACGCGCGTTGATTGCCGGAAACTGGAAAATGAACCTCGATCGCGCGGGTTCGGTGGCATTGGCTTCCGCCATTGCCGAGCGGAGCAAAGCGATTGAGGGTGTGGATCTGGCCGTATTTCCGCCCAGCGTTTACATCGACGCGGTCCGAGGCGCGGTGGCCGGCTCGCGGCTCGGATACGGGGCTCAAAACATGTCTCACGAGCCCAACGGCGCCTTCACCGGCGAAATCAGCGCGTCGATGCTGGTCGATCTGGGCTGCCGCTACGTGATCCTCGGCCACAGCGAGCGACGGCACATCTTGGGAGAAACCAACCAGCAAGTTAACCAGAAAACCCACGCTGCCTTGGCTGCTGGCCTGGTGCCGATCGTTTGTGCCGGCGAGCTGTTGGACGAGCGCGAGCAAGGCCGTACGGGTCAGGTGATCCGAGAGCAGTTCGCTGGGTCGCTCGGGAACCTGTCGGCCGAACAAATTGGGAAAGTCGTGATTGCCTACGAGCCGGTTTGGGCGATCGGGACTGGCAAAGTGGCAAGTCCCGAGCAGGCTGAAGAGGTCCATAAGGATCTTCGCAAGATCTTGGAGGATCGCTACAATGCGACGATTGCCCAGTCGATCCGCATCCTCTACGGTGGCAGTGTAAAAGCCAGCAACGCGGCGGAATTGCTCGCCCAGGCGAATGTCGACGGTGCCCTGGTGGGCGGGGCGAGCCTCAAGGCGGACGAGTTTTTGGGCATCGTTGCCGGTGTAAGCAGGCCGGCGTAAACAGAACGTAAACTTTTAGCTTCGGGGAGATTTCCAAGGAAACGGAAATCGGACAATTATGATCGACGCGCTACTCATGGTCCTGCTGTTCCTGACTTCCTTGTTCTTGATCCTGTTGGTATTGGTCCAACGAGGACGTGGAGGCGGTCTGGCGGGAGCTTTTGGCGGACTCGGCGGACAGAGCGCTTTTGGCACGAAGGCCGGAGATTTGTTCACGCGCATCACGATCGGCGTGGCCGCGTTTTGGATCTTGTTGTGCGCCGCCTCGGTCAAGTACTTCGGTGAGGAAAGCCGCGGGCTCCTAGCGCCGGGTCTCGGAAAGAATGCCAGCACCGCGACAGAAGATACCGGCTCGGCGCCCAAGAAGAGCGACAAGGCGGCAGCGACCGGTGCCAGCAAGACGGTGCCCGCCAAATCGGCCACCGCACCCGCGCCAGAAACCAAGAGTTCTGCTCCAGCCAGTTCAGCGCCATCTGGCTCTGCCCCTGCCGATCAAGCGAAATAGTCGGCGCCTGTCGCTGCTTTGCAACTTGCGTTGTTTAGGAGAAGTGTTCCCTTGTTGCTGAGCATGACCGGTTTTGGCGAGGCGCATCGAAAAGACGCGTCATTGGCAGTCGTGGCGGAAGTGCGCACGATCAATAGCCGCTATTTCAAGCTCGCGATTCGCTGCGGCGACGGATACAACACGCTCGAGCCGCAAATCGAAAACCTGGTGCGGCAATATATCAAACGTGGCACCGTACAGGTCTCTTTGCGCATCGACCGCGCCCGGGCCAGCGACGATTTCAAGTTCAATCCCGCCGTGCTCTCGGGCTATCGACAGCAACTGCAGGAGCTGTTCAAGAGCTGGAATGTGACCGAATCGGTCGCGCTCGAACCCCTGCTGGCGTTGCCGGGCGTGGTCAACCAGAACATTGCCGGTCCAGCCGAGGTCGCGGCCGATTGGCCATTGATCAGCGAGACCTTGCAAGCGGCCATCGATCACATGACCCGGATGCGCGTGGAAGAGGGGCGTGCGATGGCAGTGGATCTAGCCGCCAATGGCGCGGCGGTGGCGAAGGAGCTCGACGCCATCGAGGCTTGTGCTCCGAACGTCGCCGATTCGTACAGGGCCCGGCTGACCGAACGCCTGAACAAGACGTTGGCCGAATACCAGGTCACGCTGGAGCCCGGAGATTTGATTCGCGAAATCAGCATTTATGCCGAACGCAGCGACATTTCCGAAGAGATCGTGCGTCTTCGCAGTCACTTGGAACAGTTTGGCTCCACGCTCGAGTTGCCCGAAAGCTCAGGTCGAAAATTGGAGTTTTTGACTCAAGAGATGTTCCGGGAGACCAACACGATTGGGTCGAAGGCGAATGACGTGCAAATTTCACGGCACGTGATCGAGATCAAAGCGGCCATTGAGCGGATCCGTGAAATGATCCAAAATGTGGAATAACGCGTTCGATAGCGGCTTTCGGCTTCGCTAGCAGTCTCTTTGGGCGCGTTTCGAAATTGTCCTTCGCTTCTGGTCGCCCCCAATCGATGAATGCACCGAGCCGCGGAAAACTGATCGTCATTTCCGGCCCATCCGGGGCCGGCAAGACAACGCTGCTCAAAGAGCTGTTCCAGCGCTGCCCGGGTCTTGTGGCTAGCGTCTCGGCAACAACTCGTCCCCCACGGCCTGGAGAAACGGACGGCGAAGACTACCACTTCCTCATTCCCGAGGAATTTCACCGTCGACAGCAGGCGGGCGAGTTTCTGGAATCTTACGAGGTTTTCGGCCGCGGATACTGGTACGGGACGCTCTTAAGTGCGGT
>JAYVCO010000167.1:0-4911 GCA_043749935.1 Planctomycetia bacterium | reverse complement strand
TTGCCGGCCCGATGGCCCGCTTGAGCACCTCGCGCAGCAAATCGCCGGGGGCCTCTTGGCCACTGAATAAGTTGAACTGCAGGCAGGCCTGGCGAACGAACATTTCCACGCCGGTAATCACCGTGCAGCTTTGACTGCGAGCATCTTTGACCAGCAGCGTGTTTTCCGGATTGTAGACCGTGTCGAACACCACCATCGACGGTCTCAAATGATGTTTATCGTAGGGAGTGGCATCGACGTTCGGGTGCATGCCGACCGGCGTGCAGTTAATGACAATGTCGGGCTGGAACGAATAGCGGTTGAGCCAGTCGACCGTCTTGCACTGAAGCGCGTCGGCCAATTGCTGGGCCCGCTTGGCGGTGCGGCCGGCAATGACCACTTGCGCGCTCATTCGCTTTAGCCCAAAGGCGATCGCTTTGGCGGCTCCGCCGGCGCCGAGCACGAGGGCCGTTTGATTGGCCAGACTTTCCCGGCGGCCGTGATGTTCGCTCACGGCCTGCTCCAGGCTGTCCAGACCCGCCTGGTAGTCGGTGTTATAGCCCGTGATCTTGTGGCCCGCGCCCCACATCAGCGTATTGGCGGCGCCGATGCCGTTCATGCTGGGATCGGTCGAGGAAAGCTTTTTGAGCACGGATTCCTTGTGAGGAATCGTCACGCTCAATCCCTTGATGCCGAGCGCCGGGGCGTCCTCCAGAAACTGCCCCAATTGCTCGCGAGGCACGCGGAACGGCACGTAGACGGAATTGATGCCCATGCGGCGAAAGGCCGCGTTATGGATCATCGGGCTGAGGCTATGCCCGATCGGGTCGCCAATGACGCCATACACTGCCGTCTCGGGATTGATTTGATCGTAATGATAGATTTCGATCATTTGCTGATAGCTCAGTTGGCCCGGCGCCAGCGTTCGCTCGTGGTGGAACGTGGCAAACGTGAATGGCGCGCCAAAGCGGCCGGCCAAAATGCGCGACGGAGTGCCGATGTCGCCCATGCAGATCCCGACGGTCGGCACTTTCGAGCGTTGGGCCAGTTGCAACATCCGCAGGTTGTCGTGCGAAGTGTTAGCCGTGGTAGCAAGCTTGATGACGTCGGCGTCCAACGCGGCCAGCCGGGCATGAATCTCTTCGAGATCGTCCGGCGTTTTGCGATAGTCGTGCAGGCTGATGATCCGCTTGGTTTGCCCGTAGCGCGGAATCAACGACGCGACATCGTCTTCCAAATCGATGTAGTCGACTCCCTCGGCGATCGCGCTTCGCAGGAGCATCAACCGTTGCTCTTCCGTGCCGGCCCATTTGCCGCCATCGCGCTCGCGGCGGCAGGTGATCACGACCGGCGAGGGCCGGTCGGCCAGCAGGCGCTTCAAATTCACTTCGCCGCTGATGTAATCGAGCCGCAATTCCACCAGCTTCGCCCCGGCTTGAACCAGGTGACGGTGTTCGGCAATCATGTGCCGATGGCGGCCGCGTGCAATGCTGACACAAATCATGAGAAAGTGGCGTACCGCCTTGAGGAATTTGAGGAAGACTGGCCGACGAAGCCCGACCGGGCAATCTGCTAGCCGCCTGCACCCAGATGACAGGGGGCATAAGTGCAGGTGGTTCACTAAAGTGATTATAACCCGAGAAGGCGACCTGTTGGTATGCGTGAAAATGGCGACAAAAGCAGGTTTCGAGTCATCTAAAGCCTGTTGGTTTACTCAACGGGCTAAGTTCGCTTGAACTGCTTGTCCAACTCGTCGCGGCTGAAGTAGAGCGCGGTCGGCCGCCCGTGGGGACAGTGGTGAGTATCTTGCGCCAGGTGTCGTTGCTCGAGCAGGGCCGCGATTTCCTCGTGGTTCAGCCGGTCCCCAGCTTTGATAGCCGCCTTGCACGAAATCATGTGCAACAGCGAGTCGAGCATATCGCGGCGGTCGGGGCTTTTGCCGCCGGCGAGCAATTGGTCCACCAGATCGCGCAGCACTTCGGCCGGTCGGAAATTGGCCAACATGGCGGGATAGCTCGAGACCAACAGCGTATCGCCCCCAAACGGCTCGATCGCCAGCCCCAACTGACTCAGCAGATCCTGCGCGCCAAGCGCCGCCGCGGCTTCGGCGGGGCTCAGGTCCACCGGCTCTGGCACCAGGAGGGCCTGCGATTCGAGCGATCCGGAAAGCACCTTCTCGCGCAAGTGCTCGTACAAGATCCGCTCGTGCAGGGCGTGCTGGTCGATCACGATCATCCCGTCGTCGGTCTCGGCAATCAGGTAACGATTGTGCAATTGCAAAGCAGTCTGTGGCCGCGGCGGTTGTGATGCCGGACCGTCAAAGCGATGCTCAAGTAACGACTCTTCCGGCTCCTGCTCTTCGTCATCAACGCGGCCCACCGGTTCCCAGCGGCGGTTCAAGACGTTGATTTGCAGCGGGCCGTCGGTCGGCGGCAGGTTATCGGCAAAACTTCGCTGGGCCATTTCGCCCGTACCCGCACTAGTTGCGGAAGGATCGATGATGCCGGCCAATTGCCCCTTGGCCCAGTCGACCAGCTCGCGCCGTACCTGTTCGGCGCGGACCGGATCGATGGCTGCGGCCGCTTCGTTTTCGCCACTTGGTTGCAGACGGGCCGTCAGATCGGTAGTGAGAAACTTTGATCGCAAGGTTCCTAATAATTGACTGTAGAGTCTGCCCGATTCCTGAAAGCGAACTTCCAGCTTGGTAGGGTGGACGTTGACGTCGACCATTTCGGCGGGCATATCGATGCGCAAAAACCCGATTGGAAATCGCCCGGTCAGCAGCAGCCCACGATATGCCTCGCCCAGCGCGTGTTGCAACGAGCGGTCGCGAATCGCGCGGCCATTGAGAAACAGGTATTGCAAGCGAGCGTTGGCTCGGCTGTGGCTGGGGCTGGCGACATATCCTTCAAGCCGCACGCCTTCCTCGGCGCTCGCGACCGCGATCAGATCGGCGGCCAAATCGTCGCCAAAGAATGCCGCAATACGCGTGCGCCAATCGGCGGCCGCGGGCAAGTCGTGCAACGTGCGGTCGTTGTGCTTCAGTGTGAAATGTACGTGCGGATTGGCTAGTGCCATGCGCGTAAAAGCCTCGCCAATGTGCCCCATCTCGGTTTGCGTGGAACGCAGGAACTTGCGACGCACCGGAGTGTTATAAAACAGTTGTCGAATTTCGATCGTGGTGCCCGGTGGGCAGCCGCAGGGAGTGACGCCGGCCGAGTGGCCGCCGGAAACTTCGAGCTGGGCTCCGGCGTGCGAGTCGCGCGTGCGGCTGCGTAGCGTCAGGCGGCTGACTTCGGCCACCGAGGCCAGGGCTTCTCCGCGGAACCCCAGCGTGTGTACGCGGAACAGATCGTCGGCATTGCGGATCTTGCTCGTGGCATGGCTCGCCACGGCCAACGGCAATTGCTCTGCCGCGATGCCGCAGCCATCGTCGGCCACACGCACCAGCTCGAGCCCCCCCTGCTCCACCGCCACGTCGACCCGTGTGGCCCCGGCGTCGATCGAGTTTTCCATCAGCTCCTTCACCACGCTTGCCGGGCGCTCGATCACTTCGCCGGCGGCGATTTTGTTGATCACGCTGGGCGGCAGTTGGTAGATATCGCTCATGGCTTGGTGAAACTACTTGAGTTTGCAGACGCGCAAGGAAAGTTGAGGAAACGACTGCCGAGGCCTAGAGGTGATATTCCTTGATCTTGCGATACAAAGTCCGTTGGCCGATGCCCAGCAGCTCGGCGGCCGCTTCGCGATTGCCACCCGCCTGTTGCAAAGTTTCGGAAATGAACAAGCGTTCGATTTCCGAAAGCGGCTTTCCGACCAGCGCCGACAGGCTGCCCTCGCGAACATCGTCGACCAGGTCGTTGGTTGGCCCGAGTTCGCTTGGCAAATCATCCACGTCCAGCACGCCGTCGTAATCCACTACGACCATGCTCTCGATCACATTGCGCAACTGCCGCACATTGCCGGGCCAGTCGTAGGCCATCAACCGCCGCCGGGCCGCGGCTGTCATGCTCTGAACGGTTTTGTGATGCCGCTTGGTGAATTGCCTGGTGAAGTGCTCGATCAGCAGCGGAATGTCTTGGCTTCGATCGGCCAGTCGCGGCAGGTTGATGGTCACGACCTTCAGCCGGTGGTACAGATCGCTGCGAAAGGTGCCCGCGGCAATCGAGTCTTCCAGGTTGCGGTTGGTCGCCGAGAGAATGCGCACATTGACGTGAATCGCCTCGTTGGAGCCGACTCGCGTGATTTCGCTGTTTTCCAGGACCCGCAGGAGTTTGATCTGCGTGGCCGTGGGCATGTCGCCGACTTCGTCCAGAAACAGCGTGCCGCCGTGAGCGTACTCGAACTTGCCGATCCGGTCGTTCGAGGCGTCGGTAAACGCCCCGCGCACGTGGCCGAACAGTTCGCTTTCCAGAATATTTTCACTGAGAGCCGCGCAGTTGAGCGCCACGAACGGCTTGTTTTTTCGTGGGCTGTTTTGATGGATGGCCTGCGCGACCAGTTCCTTGCCCGTGCCCGTGGCTCCCTGAATCAGCACGCTGGCGTCGGTCGGTGCGATCCGTTTCAGCCGGTCGATGACGTCGTGCATTTGCAGACTATTGCCGATGACGCCTTCGAAACCGAATTTTTCGTCAAGCCGACGATTGAGCTCGGCATTTTGGCGCCGCAGCCGCAAACTGGCCGCGGCTTTGTCGGTGACCGCGCGCAACTGGCTCAAGTCGAGCGGCTTGAGCAGGTAGTTGAACGCACCCTGCTGCATGGCCGTGACGGCCGAGGGAATCGTGCCGTGCCCCGTGACCAGAATAACTTCGGCGTCGGGCAGCTTTTCCTTGGTGATGGCCAGGATCTGCAAGCCATCGACCTCGTTCATCACCAGGTCCGTGATGACAACGTCGAAAGCGTCCTCGTCGATCAGTTTGACGCCCTGCGGGC
>JAYVCO010000166.1:0-12263 GCA_043749935.1 Planctomycetia bacterium | reverse complement strand
CTAGTCCAAACATCGTAGCACCTCGTATCTTTGAAAATAGGTTCGCTCGACAGCCCGTAAGGGCTGCGCCGCGAGCCGAAATGGCTCAAATCTTGGGCGAATGATCCTTGTCCTCTTCCACTCCCTGAACGCCTTTTTTGAATTCCACCAGCCCTTGGCCCAGCGAGCGCATGACGCTCGGCAAACGGTTGCCAAAGAGCAGCAGAACAATCACCGCGACGATAAAGAGCTCGAGGGGTCCAAAACCGAACATGGTAGCCACCTGCGTGTGAGGGTGAGAATGACCGAAGCTTCGGTAACGGTTTGAAAATCAGCTTCGTGTCAAGTTTCAGCGCAGCGTTCGGGCGCAGATGCGGTGAACCAACCGTTACCCTTAATTTTACTGGCCAACGGCGCAGTGTCAAACGACCCGAAGTCGACCAGCACGCTCTCCGGTGCCTTGGATAGCCCATACTGGGCAACTACTTAGCGCGACGGTCGCGGCCGGCGGCTTCGACGTAGAGCGGCAAGAATCGGTAATAGACCTCGAGGCACAAGGCCGAAAGTGCGGTGCTATAGGCTCGTCCGCCACAACCGCCCCAAACCGGATCGGGATCCCAACTGCCGGCCAATTCGCCGCCCTGACGCTGGTTGGCCAAGAGTTGCTTTTGCAGCGCCTCGTTCCACTGCCGCCAGGCTTCGCCCTGCATCTGGTACATGGCCAACGTGGCGTAATACCAGTAATAGTGATTCGTGCGACCAACGCCCGGCGGCTCTTGCAGGAGGAAGTCACTGGCCTCGTTGAGCGAGGCAGGAGTGTCGGGCAATCCCAAGAACTGTCGGCAGACAAGCGCCTCGGCGGTCATCGGCCGGCTCGAGGGCCGCGCGGGAGAGGGTTGGTAGCGAGCCAGCCCGCCGCTGCGCCCGTCGGCCACGCTCTTGAGAAATCGGGCAATGCCGTCGCGCGTGGTGTCGGGGACGGCGATGCCCGCAAGCTGCGCGCTTTTTAGCGACATGACTTGCCAACCAAGCAAGCTTGTATCGCCGGGGTCGCCAGGGTGATAGCGCCAACCGCCGCCGCGCCGATCTTGCGCGGCGATCGTGTAACCGATCGCGCGACGCACTGCGTTTTGCAGCCGATCGTCGCCGGACATCGCATAGGCCTCGCTTAGTGCGCAGGTGGCCATCGCGTGCGAATACATTTGTTCATAAATATTGGGCGAGACACCCAAGTTTCCGCTCGAGTCTTGCACGCTTAGCAGAAACTCAAGACCGCGCCGCACAGTAGCCAGGTGAGGGCCTTGCAAATGCGTATTTCCAGCCGCGAGAAACGAGAGCAGCACGAGACCCGTGATGCCCGTATCGGCCTGCGCGCCTGCGGCCTGGCGATCTTGCCCATCGCCGGCACGAGCGGCGCCTCCCTCCATGCGCCGCGCTTCCCAGCGACCATTGCCACCTTGATTGGCGGCCAGGAATCTTAGTGCGGCGTTGACGGCCGCTTCAGTATCTTGTGTTGCTCCCAGGCCCTTGGCTACCTGCGAATGATTGCCCATGCGCAGCTTGTAGATTTCGGGCAGCGAGCTCGGCTTGCTCGACGCGCTGCGTCCCATCAGCCGATTGCCCGCACCGCTCGCTGCTTCCGCGTTGGGAACCGGACCCAGTGGCAATGCGGATGTCGCGGAATCGTTGCCTGAGCCTTTTGGATTGATCGGTTTTTCTGAATTGCCGCTCGTCGGCTGGCTGCCCGTGTTGTCGACTTGCTCCGGCGGAGGAACCAGGTTGTCTGTTGAGCCGGTGGGAGCGGGAGGCATCTCGATTGGTTCGGCTTCCTTGACGATCGGCCGGACGGATAGTGGATCTCGGCTGGGAGCAAAGACCGGCGGACCTGCGTCGTGAGTAGGCACGTCGGGCAATTTACTTTGCGGAGCCGTCGAGGCCGAATCATCGGGCGCATGGCGCTCGATTTGCGCGGTACTGGGAATTTCGGCGGCCAACGCGGGAGCAGCCAAATCCGGCACCGTCCCCAAGCCCTCTCCGGGCTCCTGGCCCGAAAGCGAATCCCACAATGGCGGCGCGCCGGGATTGGTCTCGCCGGAACTGCTGTCGATGAGGGCCACCTGCACGCCCTGGCCGTCGGGCGAGCCGACCGTGGCCGTGACGATATTCACGGTCGTCGTGTAAATGCCCAGCAGCAAGTGGGCCAAGAGCGATAATACGACGCACTTGCCAAGCGGTTGCGATTGGCCCCAGCGCGTGCGCACTAAAATCAAGAGCGCGACCGTCAGGACGACTAGGCCGACCCAGACCACCCAGCGGACGATCTGCGCATCCCAAAAGACGGCCAATAGTAGCATCGCGTTAACGGCGTACATGGTTTTTTTCCGTGCCGGCCATCTCGACCGAAATCGCTAGATCGGCGACCCCCGCCTGCTTACAGGCGTTCAGAACGCTGGCAATGCGCTGAAACGTCGCGGCACCATCGCCGCGCACCATGACTCCGAGCGCTTTGTATTGGCCGCGAGCCGCGGCAAGTCGAGTGGTAAGCTCTTCCAGGGTGACATCCTTGTGATCGAGCGTGATTTGCCCGTCGTGGTAGACGTTGACTACCTTCTTTTCTGGCGCGGCGGTCAATGCCCCACCGGGTTTGACCTGAGGCACTTTCAATTCAATCTGCCGTTCGGACTCGACAAACTTCGTGCCGACCATGAAGAAGATGATCAGCAGAAACAGCACGTCGATCATCGACGTCAGGTTCAGCGTCGGCATTTCTTCGAATTGATGTCGAGGCGCCATGATTTCTATTTCGCTGGGACTTGTGCTTGAAACGGTAGTCGGCGTGGCACAGTTCTAAGCGGCGGCGTTCGGACGAGTTTTGTTCCGGACCTTGGCCTGGCGCTCCTCGTTCAGCGCTTCGGCGGAAATCAGGCCGACCAATTCCTGACCCAAGTTGTCGATGTCCATTAGCAGCCGTTCCACGCGACCGACGAACAGTAAATAAAAGACCAACGCGGGAATGGCAATCAGCAATCCGGCAGCGGTCGTGAACAGCGCTTCGCTGATTCCGGCGGCCAGCAGTTCGGTGCGACCCATGGCGTCAGCCGTCGAAATGGCATTGAACAGCCGGATCATGCCAAACACGGTGCCCAACAGGCCCATCAAGGGGCTGATCGTGGCCACGGCATTGAACAAGCGAATGTAGCGTCGCAATCCGCCGGAGACGCGGTCGCCAGTGTCGATCACGGTTTGCTCCAGCTCGACCGATGGCCTGCCCCATTTCTTGACGACCGACGCGAACACTTCCGATATAGGACTGCCGCTTTCCTGGCAAAGTTCCAAAGCGCCGTCGCGATCCAGTTTTCCTTCGCGCACCTGGTGCATGAACCGCTTGACGAAGGGGCGCGGAATCACGCGGCCGCGGCGCAAGCTGATCGCGCGCTCGAAAACGAACACGAGCGTAATGAACGAGCAGGCAAACAGGGGAGCCATCATGACGCCCCCTTCCTGCAGGATGTCGAACAAGTTCTTCGCCATCATGGCACCGGCGGGCTTGACCGCGCCTTCGGTCGCCGCAGCCGCCGGTTCACCAGCCGCTTGTGCAAAGGTCCACGGCAAGCTGCCGGTCAAAACCGCGACGATCACTAGCGCGCCTATGCGCAGTCCATATCGAAATACTACATGATTAACGTGAAGTCCGGACATGAAACTAACTTTCTAAATGAATGGGCTGAGCCGCGCTCGGGCTCGAGCTTGGGTTATTTCAATTGACTTGATCCGCCAGTGATGTGCTGCCACGCGGCTGTCGCGCGGTGAGTGGCTTCGTCGCTGAATTCACTCATGGGGAACGTGTTCGACAATCGCTCATACATACCTGCCGCCAGATTCCATTGCCCCAACAGCTCGTGACACTTGCCCGCTTGCAGCAGGCCGGCCGACTGCCAGCGCGGAAACGGACACTCAGCGACTTGCAGATACTCCGCCAGAGCGGCCGGATAGTTCTCTTGATGAAAATAGCTTTCGCCAGTCATCCAACGCGCCATGGCGGCGGTCTGCGTTTTGCCGCCGCGCGAAGACTCCAGCACCTTTGCGTATGACTGTCGGGCCGCCGCGAAATCAGCCTGTGCCGCCAGCGACCGGCCAATCAGATAATCGACTTCATACTGCTCGTTGAAATCCGGAAAGCGCGTTTCAATGCCGCGGGCCACCTCGAGCGCTTTCTCCCAGTCCTTCAACTGTGCCCAGGCTTGAGCCTGGCGCAACTCCGCCGCGGCAGACCAGCTTTGAGCGTGTCCTTCGGTCTGTTTTGATAGTTCCGCCAGGAGTTTGGCGGCTTCCTCATACTTGCCCTGACGGTAGGTCGCCTCGGCAATCAAATAGGACGCTGGAAGCAGCAGGGCACTTTCGGGAAATTTCTCGGTCAACTGGGCGAGCGGCGATTCGACCTCCGACCATTGTTGCCTGGCCATCGCCAGACGGCCTTGCAAGTACCAGGCGTGCTGCCGCACGGCATCGGGCGTCGCGGCCGACGTGATCTCGGCTAGCAGTTTTTCGGCTTCTTCGTAATCTTGGTTGGCCAGCGAGTGCTCGGCCAGGCGCAATGCAGCATCGGGCGCAAAACGACTTTGCGGCAGTTCACGATGCAAGCGTGCGAACAGAGATTGTGATTTTTCGATTTGATTCGACTGATCGAGCAGCAAGGCCCAGCGATAGAGGGCCGCATCGAATTCGGGAAAACCGGGATGGTCGTGGACGAGCTGCTCGTAGAGCCGACAGGCCTGCGGAGCTTGCTCCAACTTTTCGTGCAATCGGGCCGCACACCACAGCGCCTCGGCCATTCGGTCACTCATCGAATATCTTGCGATCACGACGTCGTACATGGCGAGCGCCGATTCGGGTTGGCCCAATTTTTCGAGCGTTTGCCCCCGCATCAGCGCCGCTTCGGCGGCTTGTGGGCTATCGGGAAACTCGGTTAGCAGGCGCTGGAACGTCTCGGCCGCTTCCGACCACTTGTCTTCCTTGAACTGGCACCAGCCAAGCCCAGAGAGGCCTTTGCTGACGAACGTGGGGTCGCTTTGCCCGCGGACCAGTTCCGCATAAAGATCCGTTGCCAGGGGAAGATTACCCGCAGTAAAAGCCGCCTCGGCCACTTCGTTCTGTCGATTGCCGACCTGTGTCCTGCCCAGAGCGCATTCATCGGTCACGTCGCTCTTCGGCCAGGTCGTCAACACTCGAGAGAACTCATCCTGGGCCTGTTGATACTGCCCGTCGTTGAGCATCGCCTGCGCGGCATACAGTCCCATACCCGGGTTGAGTCGGTGCTGCTCGTCAATTCGACCTCCCGCTACGAACGTTTGGGTCGCCTGGCTCCATTGTTTCCGTGCCATTTGCGACAGTCCGAGCCAATAGTGTGCGTCGACTTTCAATTGCGGATGGTTCAGAAGGGGTCGCAGTGTCTTCTCGGCTTCTTCATCGCGGCCCAATTTGTGGAGCGAGTAACCGCGGGCTAGTTGCGCTTTGTCTCGCACTCTGCTATCGGGAAACTCCGCCGCCAGTTGTTCGAAACTTTTCAATGCCGCGGCGTAATCACCCGAAGTATTTTCGAGAGTTCCCAAATGCAGCAGCGCTTGATCGGCCAGGCGACTGTGGGCCGCGATCAATTGACGATATGCATTTGTCGCTTGCTGTACTTCGTGCAACTCCGCAAAACATTGAGCCAGGCCCAAGCGGCACTCGTCGGCGAGTGGCCCCCTCTCGAACTGTTCCAGTTCTTTCAAGAACAATCGTTGGGCCGCCGCGGCGTTGCCCTCAACAAGTTCCACTTGCGCCAGGTAGGGCAACGCGTACGCTTGCAACTCGTCGTTCGGATATTGAGCAAGGAAAGTTTCGAGGTCGCGGCGAGCCACGTTGTCGTCACCCGCCAGATAGGCGGCCTCGCCGCTGCGAAACAACGATTGCCGCGCGAAGCGATTCTGGGGATCTCGCGTGAGCAGCTCCGTGAATTGAGTGCGTGCTTCGGCGTGCAACCCGAGTTGCGCTAGAGCTTCGCCATAGTAGAAACGCGTCGCGTTTGCGCGTGGATGATCGGGATGCGCTGCCAGGAGCTTGGCCAGCTGGTCGCATGCTGCCTGCCAGTGTTGCTTGCCATACTCGGCGGCAGCTAGAGCAAACTGATCGTCCCCCGCGTCTGCTCGCGCCAAGCGAGTGCTAGCCATGGCACTCACGAGCAGTGCGAGCGCAAATCTCGGCACGGTGAGTCGCATAGGGCCTGGGCCATGTTCTTTTGGGACGATTTCCCCGTTTTTCCGCCGCAATGGTACTGGCGTGTGAGAAAAAGTCGCAAGGCCGCTTCGACCGATGTCGTTGCTCGGCACCGGTCGTGGCAATGCCCGTGCTAGCAAAGCTGGCGCCAGAACCTGTGTCCGGAGGAGCTAGAAGTCAGCCGACGCTCCGGTGTCGACGTTGCCCACCATGTGGAAGTGATTATGGTCGATGTACACGACTTCCCGAGCGTCTTCGTCACGTAGCGTGTGCGGCACCGGCCAACCCACGCGAGTCACCGACGTGTAGTAAAGCGTGCACTTGTAGTGAGCGTGGTGCTGTTGTGCCGGACCGATCAAAGGGTAAAACCGGGGTGGATCGACGTAGTCGGAAATCTTATCGATGGTCATCCGGACGTTGTTCCGCTGCACCTCGTGCAACAGCGGGAAACCACCCTTTACCGGATGGGCTCGCTCCAGCACGTGCATGATTTCATCCTGGCTTGGCGGGTCGAGTGCTTGCACCGGACCACCGGACGTCAACGGACCCAAGACCGGCACGCGATCGTACCGCTCTTTGACCCAATACTCGTCTTCCTTCTTGTCCATCCAGTACGGGCTGACCGGAATCGGTACGCCAAAGATGCCCAATTGCGGGCCCCCGACTCCGGCGCATCCCACGCTCGAAAGCGTGACGAGGCTCAACAAGAACAGACGCAGGAAGCCGGACGTCTTCGTTGCCATAACCGATTCCTCGACGGATGTGATCAGCCATTTTGCACGCGGATCTGCGATAGCACCGCGGCAGTGGCACAACGATGAAAAATTCGCGCAAGCCAATCGAGCTGTAGCGCTAGGCGTACTTATCGTGTGAGTTTGGATCAAACTTGCGGGTTTTTCCGGTTTTGTCGAAAAAACGGGCACCTTCCCCGCGATCAAGGCAATGCGAGGCATCGCTGCTTGCTCAAAATACCAACCAAAGTGCCACAGCCCCGCGCGGTTTCGCAACCGGCGAGGCTGTGGTGGATTGGCATATCGGTCGTCGAAACGTGCCGGCTACGTTAGTGGCCGCCACGATCGTAGAAGTCGAGGAACCACCAGCCATCATCCCATTCCAGGCTCACTTTGCGCCATCCGAGCGGCACTTGCGGATAGGGATAGAACGGCCCGATGAAAGGAAACGCCGTGGGCGAATACTGCTTCGGGTAAGTGACCGCGGCATAGTTTGGATGAGCGGCGTAGCTGGGCCAGGCATAATTCGGCATGTGCGGCTGGTCGTAGGCAGCCGGAGCCGGTCCCCCCATTCCAGGAGCATAAGCAGCCATCGGGCGTTGCGGAGCGTGCTTGTTCGACAGGTGGTGGAAACCCGCCGGCATCGCATCGCCGTCTGCTGGCATTTCTGGGCCAGCACTTTCCAAATCGGCGCTGGTGGCCGATACCCGTCGTGCCGACGGCTTGGCAGCTTTGGCGTTACCACCGCCAGCGGCTCCGACGTTCATATTGTTGACGATCTGGTCAATACCCTCGACATCGCTAAGGATTTGCAAAGCGGTCTGCATCTGCTGCTTGTTGGCGACGCGGCCGGTAAGCCAGACCGTGCCCTTTTTGTACTTCACCCCGACGCTGTAATTATGCATTTGACCGCTGTCGCGCAAGATCTCGGCGACCTGCTCGGCGGCCGCCTTATCTTCGGATTCTCCGGCAACCGCCAGGGCCGGTGCCAAAGCGGCGATCGCGGCAACCGCCAAGCTGAAGAAAGTACGTCGCATGTCCCCCCCTCCTAAATGAATTTCAACGCATTCTGACGTGCCAATTCGAACGATCCGTGCGAATCACCAAAACGGTGACACCCGCCAGAGCCGGGTCTAGCGTCCAAGCGGTTGCCGCGGAACAGTTCGAGGATTTGCTCTGAAGTGCAACGGCTGGTCGCCGGAGGGCCGTCGCCGTTTTTTCCGCATCGTTGAAGACTCAACGCGGGAAGTCACCTGGCGCACGTGTGGTCCCGGCAATTCGCCTGACTATAGGTGTCGGTTGCCGGTTGTGCCGAAGGGGAGCTTTTTTCCGGTTTTGAGGGTTTTTGGAGAAACCGCAGGGGCCGGTTGAGGGTGTTTCGCTGCTGGCAAGGCACGCCAGCAGGGCTTGGCAGCGAGGCTTTCACTGGGCGGTAGGGAGAACCTGGCGAGGAATCGGAGCTCAGTAGCCTTCGACTTCGGCTCGGGGACTGAAATCCCAGATAGCCGCCAAAATCATCACCGACAGCGTTGCGCCCGAGGCTAGCCAGTATTTGGGCGTCGGGCTCAGGGCGATCGAGGCCATCGTCGTAAGGGCCACCAGGGCCAGGCAGGCGAAAAACAGCCGTTGGCAAGACGCCTGGCCCGCCGAACCTTCGCTGAGTCGAGCCAGCCACGCGCTGGCCAGCCCCAGAATTTGGATAACTCCTAACGACCAAACAAGAAATGACGGCTCTAGGTATGCCATTCGCTTTAGTCCTTCGATTCCATTCGCAGAACAACTGAAGCATCGAAATGCGCAACTCTCGTCCGTGAGGTTGTGGCCGCACGTCTAGCGACTCGCGTGCCAACAGCCGACCGAATCGAGAAATCGCTGCGCGCGTCGATGTAAGTAGTTACGCAGCAGTAAATTAAAACAAGGCGGCAACAAGCCGTCCGCTCGCCGCTTTTTCGATTTGGGAAAAACGGGGCGCCCAAAATTTGCAAAAATTGCAACGCCAACGCGGCGAAGCGCCGAGGTTGCGCGCCGTGGGCATGTCGAAAATGCCCACTGCGCTCGCGGTCTTGGCCGGCGCTGACGTATTGCCTTCTCTCACCAAAATGGTGAATCGGTTCACCATTTCGATGCGGTCGCGGTACGCCTGTCCGATGGCCACAACGCGCGATGCTAGCATTTTTGCTGCAAGCAAATAATTTCTTGCCGCGGACAAACCCATCTTCTAACGCCGCATTGCAGCGGCATTTCGGCGCGGCTCAACAGCCATCTGCCCGGCCATTTACTGGGGTCTGTCCCTCGCCAGAGGCCCCTTCGGTACGCCGCTTGCAACTCAGGGCGGAACACCGTCCGGGAAAATTCCGCGTGGCTTTAGATGACAGGAGGACGCCGATGCACGATGAACTGGATCTAAAGAACGATCCGAACAACAGCCGTCACGCTAGAAGCTCGAAAGTACGCACACCTCGTTCATCCCGCTCCTCGCGGCGCGCCAAGAAAACTGCGGCAGCAGCGGCGGCCGCCCTCGGTGGCTCGCATCGTCGCCGCAACAAGCACTGGAGCTGGTGAAAGACCGGCGTCGCGTTAGTAGCGACGTTCGTCGCGAAAAAACAATCATGCAAACGGGCCGTGCTCAAGAGCGCGGCCCGTTTGCGTTAACTAGCGACAATCTCAGGTTTTCGCGGCTACTTCAGCAGCTTCTTCAACTCGCCATCGAGCTCTTGAGCGCGAATGTTCCGGTTGACCACGACGCCAGCCTTATCGACGAGGATCATGGTGGGCAGCGTTTGAATGCCCAGTTCGTTGGCGAACCGGCTATCCAAGCCACCTTCTTCGAAAAGCTGCGGCCAGCGCGGATCGTTTTCTTTCAAAAAGGCCGTCATTTCGGCCTTATTGTTGTCCAGGCACACGCCCACCACCTCGAAGTTGCCTTTGAACTTGGTGCGTAACTCCTTGAGCAATGGCATGTCGGATTTGCACGGCTCACACCAGGTGGCCCAATACTGAATCAGCACCACCTTGCCCTTGAGTTTGGCCAAATCGAAGGCGGCATTGTCGATCAGTTTGCCGCGGAGCGAAATCGGTTTGCCAATCGACGTCAAACGCATCTTGGCGCCAGCCGCCTTGCGATTAGCGGTCGACTTTGGGAAGTCTTTGACAACCGCGTCGTACCACTTCAGGGCCTTTTCCTCTTCGCCGGCCAACTCTTGCGTGATCGCCAGCTCGAGCATCGCGTCGGCCGAGTCGGGATACTTTTTAGCGGCTTCCAGGAACAGCTCCAAATCGGCCATCCAACTAGTCTGGATGGCCGCGAAGTTCGCGTTTGGCATCGATAATTGCTGGCCATGCTCGGCCTGCATCCAGCGATATTGAACGTATGCTGCCAGCTCGCTGTCGCTAGCATTCTCCTTGAGCTTTTCCTGAATGGCTTTCAGTTTTTCGATGCCCGCTGTGTAGTCGTTGGTTTGCACCGCCGCGCTCAAGGTATCTGCCAACTGGCGATACCACAGCGTCCGCATCTCGGGCGTGTCCGCTTGATTGGCCAATTTCTCTATAATCGCCGCCTTTTCTTCATGCTGCTGCTCGCCCAAACCTTCTAGAATCTTCATTAGCTCTTGGGCTTTGTCACTCGGTCGGCCAGCCGTTTGCTCCGCCGGCTGATTGCGTTGAACTGCGAAAAACGTGGTCTTGGGCTCGCCCTCGGCAACGCTATCGTCGGTGATCTGCGGGGCTTCGATCAGCCGCCAGGCGTCCTTCACGCGAACCAGCGTGCCGATCGTGACGGCCTGCGGCTTGCCGTTGGTCTCGACCATGGCCGCTACGTTTTCATAGACGAACAGATCGGCCGTCGAGTCCTCCGTGCCGGCGGGCACCAGGCCCGGCTGATTACCGCCGAAAGAGACCCATTTTGTCTCCTGCGTGACCAGCTTTTGCTGGGCCGCTAGCGTGCCAAAGCTAGCGCCGGCGGCTTCCATTTTCTTGGCCACGAGATCGGCTTTCGCCTTGCCGATGCCCAGAGTTTTGAGTTCTTTGCCGGTCAACAGCAAGCGCTCGAAGCGGGGCCGATCGCGATCGCGAATCGCGGCCACGATTTCGGCGGTAACTTCCTCGGCCGAGATACTTTGCCAGGCGTCGATCTTGCCGTCTTCGTCGATGTCGATGCCCCAGCGCGTGCCGGCGGTATTGAGCCAGCGGAATTGGTCGATTTTCTTGTTGAAGTTCGAGTCGATATCGCGGTAAACCTCGACGCCGTCCTTGTAGTAGCTGAACTGATCGACATTATTGTCGCCATTGGTGTCGACGAACTTGCGTAGCAACTGGCCACCCTCATCGCGCAGCAAGTAACCGGTCCCCCCACCAATTTTCTCCGCGCTGACCGTACACTTGGCGATTTTCGACCCCTCTGGCCGATCGATCTGCACTTCTTTCTGCAGCGGCTGAAGCCTCAAAACTTGTTCCGGCGTGTATTGCGGCTGAGGCGCGGCAAGCGCACTGCCGCCGAGCAGGCAAGAAAGCGCGAATGAAGAGAGCAGCCGGGGCTTGCTGAATTCAATGGCCATTGAGCAATTCCTGGATAGTAGGTGGTGGCTAGTGATTGGTGGCTAGTGATTGGTGGCTAGTGGTTCGTAGCAGACAGTTAGCGAGTGACTTCCCTCACTAATCACCAACCACTAACCACCAACCACTACTTCCCGTTTTCGGCTAAGCGGGGTGGAAAAGTGAACTTGTTCCGATTGTATCGGTTCAATTGAGTGTGCCGGGCCGCTGGCATTTCACAAAACCTCGCGGTTGGGGGAGATCGATTTCGAAGTGCCCGCGAGCGGGTTGGCTCGCGAAATCCCCATTGCCAGCGGTGCTTTCGCGACCGCATGCGTCTCGGCAAGGTGCAGTTCGCCACGTATTGTCGGGACGACCTAACTCGGTGATATACTTGGACGAATTGACAGCCAGCATCCGGTCCCTAAAATACGCTATTCCTCAGGGGCGGCACCCCCTTGGGCGGGCGCATAGCTCAGTTGGTTAGAGCGCGTCCCTGATAAGGACGAGGTCCGAAGTTCGAATCTTCGTGCGCCCATTTCGTTTGCATGCAGTACCCAGCCGGTTGAAAATGCGGTGAGTTGCCCCCGCATGAAATGGAGGGTCCGACTGCGACTGGGAGGATTCCAACCGGCGAGAGCGGCAAGCGGCAAAAGCCCGGGGACGTAGCTCAATTGGGAGAGCACCGCCTTTGCAAGGCGGGGGTTGAGAGTTCGATTCTCTTCGTCTCCACTGTTGTTTTCGCGGATCAGAGTCGATTTTGCGGAG
>JAYVCO010000165.1:0-5935 GCA_043749935.1 Planctomycetia bacterium | reverse complement strand
TCGAAAAGGCTCGCCTCTATGGAGCTTGAGAGACGTTGCGTGGCTTCGATTCCTGGGCCGCTGGACTCGTGCTCTTCACATCCTTTTCTGCTCTTAGGGCCGCGACGGCGGCCTAGGCGTGTAGTCGTGGGCGACCGAGCCCACGGTTCGCTTGAACATTCTTCACGTTTTCAAGCCGCGCTAGCGACGTAGGCATTTGGCCGCGTGCCCACTCGCCTTCGCCGCTGCGCGGCCGATGGTGGCCGGGCGTACTGTTTTCGACGGGCTAGCGCCCGTCGCTACACGCCTAAGCCGCTGCGCGGCCGTGCATGCATTTTTGCCCCGCTCGCGGAAGACTTATGTAGGACAACTAGGCCAACGGCCCAGGCTGTTACAGGTTGGGCCGTTGGCCCACAACGACAGTCTAATTGCAAAGCGGCGCGAACTTGCAATTCGCGAATTGAATTCCCGGACCAGGCTCGGGGCTAACAACCGGAGCCGTAGGCTTCAGCTACGCCGTCAGCGTGCCCTTGCTGCTCGGCACGCCCGGCATGCGTGGATCGTTTTCCACGGCCATCCGCAGCGCGCGGGCCGTGGCTTTGAAGATTGCTTCGCTGATGTGGTGGCTGTTGCGGCCGTGGTGCAAGATCACGTGCAGGTTGCACAGCGCGTTGGCGGCCGTCGCCTGCCAGAAATCTTCGACTAGCTCGCTGTCGAAGTCGCCGATCTTGGGTGTCGGAAACGGGGCCTTGAACACCAGAAAGTATCGCCCGCTCAAATCGAGCGCGCTGGTGACCAGCGTCTCTTCCATTGGCAGCGTGAAGTGCCCGTAGCGGCGGATGCCGGCTTTATCGCCCAGGGCCTGCTTGAGCGCCTGGCCGAAACAAATTCCCAAGTCTTCGACCGTGTGGTGTTGATCGACTTGCAAATCGCCGGCCGCTTTGACGGTGAGGTCCAGGGCGCCGTGTTTGGCGAGCAAGGTCAGCATGTGATCGAAAAAACCAACGCCGGTGTCGACGCGCGCCTGGCCCGAGCCGTCGAGGTTCAACTCGAGGTCGATGTCGGTCTCGGCGGTTTTGCGTTGGATGCGAGCAATGCGGGGCATATATCAGATCATCGACTTCAAGAGTCCCAAGCAGGCATCGATTTGCTCGTCGCTGCCGACCGATATTCGCAGGCCATCCCCCCAGCCCGAATAATCCATGTATCGCACCAGAATGCGATTGGTTTTCAGGTTCTCGTAGAGCGGTTTAAGCGGGATATTCGGGTGAGGGTTCCAGACAAAGTTAGCCTGCGAATCGACCGTGGCAAATCCAAGTTCGCGCATTCCCGCGGAAAGCTTGCTTCGGGTGCTAATGATTTTGGCCCGATTTTCCGCGAGCCAGGCCTGGTCGTCGATCGCCGCCGTGGCGCCGGCAATCGCCAGCGCGTCGACGTTGTACGAGTCCTTGACCTTGGTGAACTGCTCGATCAGATGCGGCTGGGCGACGATGAAACCGAACCGCAGCCCGGCGAGCGAATACGATTTGCTCAATGTTCGCGAGACCATGATCTTGTCGCTCTGAGCCACCAGCGAAATGCAGTTCTGGTCCGCGAAATCGGCGTAGGCCTCGTCGATCAAGAGCGGACAGGGCAACCGTTCGGCCAACTCTAGAATTCGCTCGGGCGAAAGCACCGTGCCCGAGGGGCTGTTGGGGTTGGGCAGAAACGCGAGTTTCAAATCAGGTTTGAAGGCGGAAAACTTATCGGAGAGCGACCAGTCGGCATCGAACGAAACTTCCTCGGCACAAGCGCCCTGCAACTGGGCCAAAGTCTTATAGAGGATGTAGCTGGGATAGGGGAGCCGCAACCACTGCCGCTGCCCTACTAAGGCTCGCGTGACAATCGTCAGGATGTCGTCGCTGCCATTGCCACACAAGATCCAATCGGGCTCGACGCCCAGCACTTCGGCGGCCCGGCGGCGGAAGGCGTTGCCCATCGGATCGGGGTAGCGGCTCAAGCCCCGTTCCAAAACCGCCGAAATCGCCTGCTTCACCGCCGGCGAGCAGGGATAGGGATTTTCGTTCGTGTTGAGCTTGATGAACTTGCCAGCCTGCGGCTGCTCGCCTGGCACATAGCCCTGCATCTGCTCGATCTCTGGGCGAAAGTAGGTCATGGGCAAGTTATGCGGTGTGAGTTGTCAATCGCGAGTGACACACTCGCTTGCGGTTGTAGAGTTAATGACGCGTTCCGGCGGCTGGCGGTTCACCCGGTTTTTCGATCCGAACGTCGACGCTGGCCCGATGAGCGGTCAGTCCCTCTTTGTTGGCCATCGTGCGAATATCTTCGGCCAGTTCGGCCAACCCTTCTCGCGAAAAGTGCAATACGCTATGGCTGCGCAGGAAATCCCGGGCCGACAATCCGCTGGCGAATCGGGCCGTGCCGCCAGTGGGCAGCACGTGCGACGGTCCGGCCGCATAATCGCCCACCGCAACGGGCGAGTAGTTTCCCAAAAATACGGCTCCGGCATGGCGAATCTTGCTGAGCAATGCTTCGGCATTGTCGGTTGCGATGTGCAAGTGCTCGGGCGCAATCTCATCGGTCAATCGAGCTGCCTCGTCGGCATCGGCCACCAGGATCAGCGCCCCGAACTGTTCGAGGCTCTGTCGCGCCAAATCGCCCCGTTCCAAATGGGCCGTTTGTCGTTCCAACTCGGCGGCCGTCTGGTCGAGCATCCGCTGATCCCAGGTGATCAGAATGCTCGCGCCTGGGGCGTGTTCGGCCTGAGCCAGCATATCGGCGGCCGTGAAGTCCGGGCGCGTCGAAGCGTCGGCGATGACCACGACCTCGCTCGGCCCGGCGATCGAGTCGATGTCCACGTCGCCATAGACCCGTTTCTTGGCTAGCGCCACGAACAGATTGCCGGGCCCGACGATCTTGTCGACCTGCCGTACCCCTTCGACTCCGTAGGCCAGCGCTGCGACCGCCTGGGCTCCGCCCATACGATACACTTCGCTGATTCCCAATTCGTGACAGGTGGCCAACAGGTCAGGGTTATACGCTCCGAACACCGTGGGCGGAGCGACCACCACTAGCTCGCGCACGCCAGCTACTTGCGCCGGCACCGCCGTCATCAGCACGGTCGAAGGATAGGCGGCCGCGCCGCCCGGCACGCAAATGCCAACTCGATCGAGCGGCAAATAGTGCTGCGCCAAATAGCTGCCGTGCGGGCGGGCGATCTTCACGTCTTGGGGCAGTAGCGCCGATTGAAACTCGACGATGTTCTGGCGAATGCGGCGGATGCTTGCCAAAAACCGAGGGTCGGCCTGACGATGAGCCGCTTCCAAATCCTCACGGGGCACGCGCAGGCTCGCGGCCGTGAGCTGGGCATTATCGATCCGGGCCGAATAGTCGAGCACCGCGGCCAGGCCACGGCGGCGGACGTCCTCGCAAATCTTTTCCACCACTTCGACCGGCGTCAGCGCCTCGCCGAAAACCTCGATCGTGCGTCGCCGGCCCGCCTCGCTCACCACGTTGCCTCGCGGGCCCAACGCCTCTCGCAGCCGAGCCAACTCCGCGCGGGCGTCGGTCTGGCGGCTGTCGATGCGCAAAATGTTGATCGGGACACTACTCATTGCGTTTCAACGTTTCCTACTCTTTGGGAAGACCAGCGGCAAACCGGCTACTGGTCATCGCCCGTTGGGCGAGATACGATTTTGTACAACGGCGACTAAGATACCGGCCTGACCCCAATCCGGGCCCGGCATTACCGAAACACCTATTTTGGCTGCTTGCAGAGTCGAGGAAAAGCCCAGAAGCAATCCTAGGGAGTCACGAATGGCGAACAAAGTTCTCGATTTTCGTAGCGACACGGTCACCAAGCCGACGCCGGCCATGCGGACGGCCATGGCCGAGGCCGAGGTGGGCGACGACGTCTTTGACGAAGATCCCAGCCTCCACAGCCTGCAAGAGCGGATCGCGGGCCTGTTGGGCAAAGAGGCGGCCGTGTTCGTGCCCTCGGGGTCGATGTCGAATCAAATCGGCGTCCGCGTGCATTGCAGCCCGGGCGATGAATTCATCTGCGACGTCGGCTGTCATATCTACAACTACGAGCAGGGGGCGTATGCCCAACTCAGTGGCGTGGCCGCGCGCACGGTCGACGGGCCGAACGGTGTCATGCGACTCGAACAATTGACTGGCTTGATCCGTGCCGACAACGAACACCTGGTTCGCACCCGGCTGGTCTGCCTGGAGAACACGCACAACCGAGGCGGTGGCCGGATTCAGCCTTATGAAGTCGTCGAGTCCATTTGTAAATGGGCGCACGACAATTCACTAGTCACGCACCTGGATGGCGCCCGGCTGTTCAACGCCGCCGTGGCCTCGGGCATCGAGGCGCGCCGCTGGGCGCAGCACTTCGACACGGTGAGCGTTTGTTTCAGCAAAGGGCTCGGCGCGCCAGTCGGCTCGGCACTAGTCGGGCCGAAAGACCTCATGCAAAAGGCGCGGCGGATCCGCAAGCTGTTCGGCGGCGGAATGCGCCAAGCAGGCGTGCTGGCCGCTGCGGCCCTCTACGCTCTCGATCATCACGTCGCCCGACTGACCGAAGATCATGCGAACGCCCGGCGCCTGGCAGATGCCGTTCGCGGAATCGCCGGGCTCAAGCTCGCCTCGGACAGCGTGGACACCAACATCGTAATCTTCAATGTCGATCCGTCGTTGGGGACAGGCGCCGAGTTCTGCCTGCGGCTCAAAGACCGTGGCTTGTTGATGTTGGCCATCGCCGCCCAACAAGTTCGCGCGGTCACGCACCTGGATGTCACGGAAGCCGATACAATCCGAGCCGGCGAAATCCTGGCCGAAGTGGCCCAGCGCGCGCCGCGACAAAAAGCGCCGGCGGGAAAAGGCGTGACGTACGCCTAGTCCTTGGACTGGGCCAATACTGATTGCTGACTGACGAAGTAGGGGCGGGGAGCCGGGCATGGGCCGTTTTGCCAGCTACTTTCCACTGTGCCGCAGGTGTGTCGATGCCGTACGTTGCCTGGATCATCGCCGTCCTCGTGCTGCTTTTCGTGGCGGTCCATTTTGGCTGGCGCTACGCCAGTCGGCGGTGGACCTTGCCGTGTCCAACCGCGTTTTCGGCGGCCGTTGATGGACGGCTGGTCGACGCGATCGCGGGCACTCAGATCACGCTGGATCGGATGGGGATCGGGCCTGGGATGACCGTGGTCGAGATCGGACCCGGACCGGGCCGGCTGTTGTTGCCGGCGGCGCGCCGCGTGCTTCCGGGCGGAAAGGCGATCGGCGTTGAGTTGCAACAGGGCATGCTCAACAAGATTCGCCGCAAGCTCGTTCTTTCCAACCCGGGAAACATCGAGCTGATTCTGGCCGATGCGACCCAACCGGTGCTCCCGCGCGAGAGCGCCGACTTGATTTTCCTCTGCACCGTGCTCGGCGAAATTCCCGATCGGACGACGGCACTGCGGAACTGTTTCGACGCGTTGAAGACTGGCGGCCGGCTTTCGATCACTGAGATTGTCTTCGATCCGCACTATCAGTCTCGCGCCAAGGTGGCCGAACTAACCCGCGGCGTCGGCTTCGAGCCGGAAGAAGTCACGGGCAACTGGCGGAGATACACTGCCAACTTCCGCAAACCGCAGGCGAAATGATTTCGCGCGCTCGACGAGCTACAGATTCCATCCCTTGAACATTTTGTTGCGGAACTGCCGCCACTCGGGCAACTTTTCCTTGCCATCGGCCGCGGGGCCGTCGAGATGTTCATGGGTATTGAGCTCTGCGATCCACTCGTCCATCCGACGTAGCCGTTTGGCGACGCTCTCGACCACGTTGTAGGCCAGCTTATAGGCCGCGATCACGCCGTCGTGGATCAAATCGTCGTAATCGACCCGTGCGATCCGCATCAATTTGACCGGCGTTTTGGCGATGACGTTGGCCGAATGCGGTGCGGGGCTGAAAA
>JAYVCO010000164.1:0-3342 GCA_043749935.1 Planctomycetia bacterium | reverse complement strand
TTTTCAGCCCCTCCAAGTGCCGCAGCATTTCGTCGTCGGTGACCCAGCCCAACAGATAGAACTGGATCGCCTCGAAGGTTCGCTTGTTCGGCTTGCGATTGGTATATAGCACCAGCAGCAAGCTCACGATCAACGAAGCATACATTTGCAGTTGGATGCCATTTTCGCTGTGCAAAATTAAATGTCGGGCGCCCAGCACGCATTTCAGCCAGCGGAAGAACAGTTCGACGCTCCAGCGATGCCGATACGCCAGCGCGACCAAGTCGGCCGACAGATCGAGACGATCGGTCAGCAACCAAAGCTGTGCGAGCTTTCCGTTGCGGTCGGTGGTCTCGACGATCACCAGTCGCAGGGGCTGCTTGATCCAGTTTTTGTGATGCGAAGTGCCCAGCCGCGAAATGATGACGTCGCGGATCACGCCGGCTGACCGAGCAGCGTCGTCGAGTGGTCGTTCTGCTTGCAGCGTGAAGGCCGTGTTGTCTTTCACGCGACGAACCGGCGGCCAGGAGTTGGGCGAACAGTTCGTAGCTGACGTAGCCGCGGTCGAGCACATACAGCCGTTGGGCCCGCAGCATGGCCTGGAGTTCGGCCGTTTCGGAGCCAGCGGCAGGCGTGATCGTGGCGTCGCAAGCCACGCCTTTGAGCACGTCGAAATGCAGGTGCAACTTGACGCCGCGATGGGCACTATCTTGCCACAACGCCCACACCATCCGCGGCAGCGCGGCGAAGACCGAGCCATCCACGGCCGTCAGGCCACGCAGGGCTTCGGCCTCGCGCCCCTGGGTTAAAGGCAACGCCTGAGCAGCCAGTTCTTGGACAACCCGCCGCGGCGGGTCGGCGTCGAACACGCTCGCCGCTTCGCTGAGTGACCCCAGCGATGTGTGAACGATACCCAGCTTTTTTTGCGTGCTCTCCCACTCGGTGGTCCGCTGCAACGCCCGGAGGCTGGTCATGGCCGGCGTGAAGAAGTACAACAGCAGCAACATGGCGTATTGGTCGTAGAACAGCTTGCGGTTGCCAGCGCGATCAATATTTTCCTTCCGCAACCGCTGCAACAAATGGGTGATCGGCTTGAGCAGCCGTCGGCCTTGCAACGGAATCCCATCCACACCAGCATCGTCCGCCATTTTGACAGCCTCCCGAGGTTGTCAAAATCAATGCGCAAATCCCGTGCCGAACACCATTGGCTCCCAGAGGGAGAGGGAGAGGGAGCAGTATTCGGATAGGCTCTAAGCAGGCTCAAACCTCTCGCCGCTCAATCCCGGTAGGCTCGTTCGCTTGGGAATGAACGCTTTGAGCTGCTTGCTTCGTAACCGGTAGATGAAACGTCAGATGGTGGATCTGGCCATCGTCGATCAACCGCAGCCCACCGTGGAAGGGCGACCCTTCCGCACCAGCCATGCCATCGCCGTTTGAGGCTGCGCCATTCAATGGGACGGGTTGCTTTGCGGCGTCGTTGATGATGCTGAGCTGATAGGTCGTCCGACCATAAACATACTGGACTTCAAAGCTCGGCCATTCCTCGGGAACGCAGGGCGTCAGCAGCAACCGGTCGCCGCTCAACTGAAAGCCCACAATGTTCTCAATTGCCGTGCGATACATCCAGGCGGCCGAGCCGGTGTACCACGTCCAGCCGCCCCGGCCGACGTGCGGAGCCACGCCGTAGATGTCGGCCGCCACGACATACGGCTCGACCCGGTATCGCTCCACATCCTTCGCGGTGGCCGCGTGGCGAACAGGCAGCAGCATGTCGAGCAGTTCGTTCGCCCGCCGCGAATCGTTCAACAAGGTCAACGCCTGCACGACCCATACGGCCGAGTGCGTATATTGCCCACCGTTTTCACGGATGCCCGGCAAGTAACCTTTAATGTAGCCCGGGTCGAGCGTGGTCTTGTCGAACGGCGGAGCGAACAGGAGCACGATTTTGTCGTCGGCCCGGACCAGTTTTGTGAGCACGGCCTCCATCGCCTGCCGCGTTCGGTTCGGATCAGCGTCGGCCATGACGGCCCACGATTGGGCAATCGAATCGATTTGGCACTCGTCGTTCTTGAGGGAGCCGAGCGGAGTGCCGTCGTCGAAGTAGGCGCGGCGATACCACTCGCCATCCCAGGCCTGTTCCTCCAAGGCCGATCGTAAAGTAACTGCCTGGGATTGCAGCTCCGCCGCCCGCTCGCGCTCGCCGCGGGCTTCCACGAGCGGAATAAAGCTCTTGAAGATCGTCAGCAAGAACCACCCCACCCAGACGCTTTCGCCTTGCCCTAGTTCGCCAACCCGGTTCATGCCATCGTTCCAATCGCCCCCACCCATGAGTGGCAGGCCATGCGGGCCGCGCGCGCTGCTACGCGCGAGCGAACGGAGGCAATGTTCGTACAACGAGCCGGTTTGCGACGAGACGCCGGGCACCTCGTACCGTTCATGCTCGTGCGCGTTCAGCGGCAGCGAATGCAAGAAGGGCACGCCCTCATCCAGCACGCTCGCGTCGCCGGTGACCGAAACATAGTGGCAGGCGACGAACGGCAGCCAGAGATAGTCGTCGGAGTAGCGGGTGCGCGTGCCGCGGCCGGTCGGCGGATGCCACCAATGTTGGACGTCTCCCTCTTCATACTGACGGCCGGCCGCGCGCAGCAAATGCTCCCGCGCCAAGTCGGGGCGACTATAGACCAGAGCCATCACGTCCTGTAATTGATCGCGATAGCCAAACGCCCCGCCCGCCTGATAATAGGCCGACCGTCCCCAGACGCGACAGGCGAGCGTTTGATAGAGAAGCCAGCGATTCACCATCAAGTCCAAGGCGCGATTCGGCGTGGTGATTTGCAACTTGCCCAAGATCGCATCCCAATTTGCAATGGATTTGTCAATCGCGGTCGTGACGCTTGCCAGCGGGCGATATTTTTCCAATAGTGCCGCGGTCTCCTCTAAGTTGTTCCCGCTTCCCAACAAGAAAAACACTTCAAGCTGCGCACCGGGCGGCAAGGTCACTTTCGTTTGCACCGCGCCGCAGGGATCAAGCCCCACGCCGGTTCTTCCGGATAGATTTTCCGCGACCAAACCCGCCGGATCGAAGAGATCGCCATTGCGCCCGATGAATTCGGCCCGGTCGCCCGTACAGGCGCGATTGCCCCCGAGGACGTGCAGAAACGCAACCTGCTGGGAAAGCTCCGGATGAAACGGATTCCTGGCCAGCAGCGCGCCGGTCGTTGGATCAATTTCTGTTTGGACGTGCATTTGCGTCTGCTCGCGGCAGACGCCCAAGACCCACTCGCAATAATACGTGAGCGACAACTCACGCGTGTTTCGGCCGGTATTGTTCAGCGTGACCTTAACCACCTTGACGGGATCGTC